>NZ_CP009512.1:3900000-4142816 GCF_000970205.1 Methanosarcina mazei S-6
GGAAATGGGAGGAAAAATAACTGGATGTGCTGCACCCGTAAGAGGCACGTATGGAGACAGGAATTTTTTAGAAATTCATTCCATAGCCGTACACCCAAACTTTAGAGGAAAAGGTATCGGGAAAAGGCTTATAGACTACATTATAAATACCCTGAAAGATCCAGATAACTCGGATAACCCGGTATGTGAATTATACGTCAGGACAGGTTCTCCGGGCTTTTTTGAAAAACTTGGTTTCATAAGATTACCTGATACCGATAAATTACACCTCTGGGCTGAGTGTAAAAATTGTGAACATTTTGAGGGATGTACCCAGCATGCCATGAAATATTCCAGATCCGTGAACTACCACTAAGCTAAAGACTTAGTGGCTTCCTGAGTCATCCTTCCAACCAATGTTGACAAGTCGTGCAGGCTCTACCCCGCGTTCCACAGGTGAAATAGATATGAGCGTGATATACTTGAGATGCATATAGCTACCGTCTTTCCACGGCTTAATCCCGATCCCTTCAGGATGATTCTTGCCCTGTTATCCAACTCCCCGATGTTCAAACGTTACCTCGCTTGGTTTTCGCTTTGAGAATCGGCAACATTCTTATGAACTGTGAGGTTTTGGTGACAGCAAAATCTAATATTACAAAAGATTTTGAAAATATTTAACAATTGACAGAATCAATAACGGTTAACAGTTTAGGTTGACGCTCATATCCCCTGAGCTAAAGACTCAGGGGTTTTACGCTTCTTCCTATAAAGGGACAGACCTGATAGGGTTAACGAAACATTATTTTAGAGAAAAGCATATGAAGCAGCTTATGCTCACTCTCGGAATCGTTAACACCTATGACAAGATCAAAGTTCTGGATGCCCACTACAGGGCAATTGCCAGAGCCGCCCCGATCTGCCACGCTTTTGGGTTCCACCTTGCTCTTTACGACTTCCCGTTCAAAATGACCGCAGAAGAGCTGGTTGCGTTTGTAATGGAAAAAACCACAATAGGCGAATCTGGAAGTTATCTGAAAATCCTTTATGAAAAAAATCATCTTTCAGTGTCCGATCTCCCAAAAAAAGGTTTCCCGTCCCAGTTTGGAGAAACAGTTATTACCACTTCAAAACCGGACCCAAAAAGGAAAGTAATGCCCGTAAAAATCGCTGAAGAAGCTTTGCACAACCGTTCTTTCTTATTTCTTGTGGGCCTCGGGCATAAAGGGCTTCCAAAAGAACTTTTTGAAAGAGGGAAATACCACCTCGATATCACCTCTAAAGGCCTTTCCCTCGAGACATGCACTGCAATAGGGGCTGTACCCGCCCATCTCGCCGGGCTGATGGAAAACCTGCGATGCAAAAAGTGAATTTAAGCAAAGCTCCGGGACAGGCAAGAAGGCAATGTAGACTTATTTGTTTAAAATTATGCTATAATGCAAAAAATTTAAGAATAAATCAAAAAATATTCCGGAATGGATATATATCACGAGCGACAATTAATAATTGTTGTGGGTAAGAACAACGCCTGTAGCGCTGTTATGGGGTTTGCGGCCTGAAGGACTGAAATTGACCTGCTTTTCAGAGGTCATCCAGACAGACCGGGAATTCTGCCCGAGGGATTCTGAGGAAGTATTTGAACTTCTGACCTGCAGTACGGTTTATGCTTTCGATAAAAGGCAAGAACCTCTCCCGACCGCAGGAATTGTATCCGGAAGGGGAAATTATGTCCGGAAGGAGCGAAATTCGGACCCCATGCCGAGCGCAAATATTGAAGAGACAGGAGGAAAACTATGAGTGAGCTAAATCGTGAAGAAGTAAAAAGAAAAGAATGTAGATATGGATGCCGTCAAGACAGGTATCACACAGTTGTAAAGGGCTGCACAGACAGCCTTGATACAGATGAATTAGACCTTTACCGCTATATGATAGGCGGGATGCAGGGTAAATAACCTGCACAACCTTTTTTTATTTCTCGTTCCTAGAAAAGAAGCATGTACGATGTAGATGCGGTCCGTGAAGATTTTCCTGTTTTAAAAGAAGTTGTGTACCTTGACAGTACGGCGACCACGCAGACTCCGGTCCCTGCAGTCGAAGCCATGGTTGAATATTTCTACAGGTATGCCGGCAACCACGGGAGAGGAGCGCACCGCCTTGCCAGAGAGACCACAAACCGGTACGAAGACGCAAGGGAAACTGTTGCCCATTTTCTTAATGCAGACCCTTCAAAGACCGTATTTACGAAAAACACGACCGAAGGGATAAACCTTATTGCAAATAGCTATCCCTGGGAGGCAGGAGACCATATAGTTACAACCATGCTCGAGCATCATTCAAACCTTCTTCCCTGGCTGCGCCTGCAAAAAAAAGGAATTGATGTGACAGTGATAAAACCGGACCGTGAAGGCATAATTGATCCCCGCATGATAGAAAATGCCCTTACTGACAGGACGAAACTGATTGCCGTCACGCATATCTCAAACGTTTTCGGGTCCGTCCAGAACGTCAGCAGGATCACGAAACTTGCCCGCAAAAACGGAGTAAAAATCCTCGTTGACGGGGCTCAGTCCGCAGGGCATGTACCGGTGAACATTAAAACACTTGGATGTGACTTTTTTGCAACCGCAGGGCATAAAGGGCTTCTAGGACCCCAGGGGACTGGCGTACTTTACATTAAAGATCCTGAAGTGATGGAAAGCGCCTCTCTGGGAGGAGGAACGGTTTCGGATGTCAGAGGGCATGAGTACACTCTTGAGCCCTCCCCGACATGTTTTGAAGCCGGCACCCCGAATATCCCGGGGGTTATAGGGCTTGGAAAGGCAGTAGAGTATGTAAAAAAAATCGGAATTTCCGAAATTGAAAAGCATGAAGCTGAGCTTTCCCGGCAGGCTGCGAAAAGGCTCTCGGAACTTGATCACGTAGAGGTTTACGGGCCTGAAAACAGGGCAGGGATTGTTCCTTTTAATGTTACCGGGCTTCATGCCCATGATGTCGCCCTGATTCTTGACCAGACAAGAAAAATTTGCGTCCGTAGCGGACACCATTGTGCAATCCCTGTTACCCGTTTCCTCGAAGTGGAAAGTACGGTAAGGGCTTCTTTTGCACTTTATAACACAAAAGAAGAGGTAGATATTCTTGTAAAGGCTGTGGATGCTCTCAAGGCTCTCGTATCCTGAAAACCTGAATCTCTACCCGGGCAGAAGAAAAATTATATTGCAGCCTGGAGATTTTTTCTGGCACACACTTTATATTTTTACAGATTAATTTTAATACAGGCAGGGAAGAATAGCCCCACATATTTTTAAATTTGAAAAATTAAACGTAAAAAATAATTTACTTTAAAAAAACTCTTTTTTGGATTTACTTCTACAGGAATATCACTCTTAGCTTAACTCAGGAATTACAATATAAATTAATTTTATTTAGACTTTCCTACTAAATTTTAAAAGGTAAAGCTAATTTCATGTATTTATTGAAAAATAGAGGAGAAATTAGCTTTATTACATGACCTACAGAAGATAATAATTAATACATTTAGTTGCCAAGATCGAAAGATTTTATAAGAAGTTGCCATCTATATAGCGTAAGAAGAAATCTGAAGGCGAGAGTATGGATGAAGTAACAGAAATCTCGGAAAAGAGAAGTTTTATTTCGGGGTTATTCGGGAAAAAAGGCGATAGTAACTCCATCTCGGATATATTGAACAGGGCTAAAACTTATTTTGATAAGCCTTTAAGAAGCATGCCTGCGTACGACCAGGAAAAAGACGGACCTCTTATAAATTTTGAAGTTCCTGAAGGCTTGAAGGAAATTGAGAGGTACTGGCTCCAGGAACCCTATGCTCTGGTATCGATCCTGGAAGACCGCAGGACAAGGTACTACAGGCTGATAGAACCCTCCCTGACGAAGTTCGAAAAAGAGCTGCTAGAGAGGCTCTACGAAGATTTTCAGGACATTCTGATTTTGAATCCCACAACCTCAAAGATAGAAAAAGACGCACTACTTGTAGATAAGACACTTTTACTTCTTGAACGCTACAAGGCTGAGATTTCGGCCGCAACAATTCACAAAATAATTTATTATCTCAAAAGAAACCTTCTCGGTTATGAAAAAATCAATCCTCTTCTTTATGACCCTTATATTGAAGATATATCGTGTGACGGTGTAGGAGTTCCTCTATATATTTATCATATCAGATATCTGAATATTGAAAGTAATATTTCTTTTGGAGAAGAAGAGCTTGACTCGCTTGTAATCAAGATGTGCCAGCTTAATAATAAGCACATCTCTGTCAGCCAGCCGATAGTGGATGCAACAATTCAGGACGGGTCAAGGCTTCAGGCTATGCTGGGGAGAGAAATTACTCCGCGCGGCAGTTCTTTTACTATCCGTAAGTTCAGAAAAGATCCGATCACGCCTATCGACCTTCTCGGCTTTAAGACGTGTGATATGGAGATGCTTGTATATCTCTGGCTTGTTATTGAAAACGGCTACAACATGCTTTTTGCTGGTGGGACGGCTTCAGGAAAAACCTCGATGCTTAACGCGACATCCCTTTTCATGCCTTCAACAGCCAAAATAGTCTCAATAGAAGACACAAGGGAACTCCTGCTCTACCACAACAACTGGGTATCGGGCATTGCGAGAGAGAGTTTTTCAGCAGATTCTACCGGGGAAGTTTCCATGTACGACCTTCTGAGAGCCGCCCTGAGACAGCGTCCAGATTTCATAATTGTGGGGGAAGTGAGAGGTGAAGAAGCCCGTACCCTTTTCCAGGCAATGTCAACAGGACATGCTACAAGCTCGACAATGCACGCAGGAGATGTGCAGACCGTTATAAACAGGCTCACACACGAACCCATAAACGTGCCTCATATTATGCTGCAATCTCTTGACGTTCTCTGTATCCAGGAACAGGTGTACATAGATGAGAAAAGAGTCAGGAGGACAAGGAGCCTTGTTGAAGTACTTAACGTTGACCCTGAGACAGGAGACCTTGGCATAAACGAGATTTTCAACTGGGATCCTTCTGAAGACGGCTTCCTGAAAGTTGGAGACTCCCACATCATGCAGGAGATAATGCATGTCAGAGGATGGGATTCGGGCCAGTTGAGGGGTGAGATGGAAAACAGGAGAAAGATCCTTACTTACCTTTATGAGAAGAATATGAGGAGCTACATCCAGGTATCCCTTGTAGTGCAGGCGTATCAGAGTTATCCGAAAATGGTCATGGAAGCCATAGAAAACAACACCCTGCAGGGAATGATACAGGATATGGTCGCTTGAGAGGGGGAACATGACTTACACTTCTGTGGACGAAATGGCATACAGAGCTTTTGGAAATTTCTTTTATAAAAATAAGGAAAGCTTCCAGGAGCTCAAAGTAAAGATGCGCCACTCCCATATTCCAAAGTCAGTGGACCAGTACCTTGCATCAGTTTTAATGTATTCCATATTTGCAGGCGTAATAGGAGGACTTTTTGGATTATGGCTCGGGCTGAAAACCTTTGGAGACCCTGTGTCCAGACTCAGCCTTTTTGTGGATTCAACAAGGGCAGGATTTGCAGAAGAATACCTTTATTTGCTTGCGCTTTTAGTTGCCATCCTGTCATTCATTATAAGTTCCCTTATAATTTTTGGCGTTGCATATATCTATCCTTATTTTCAGGCAGATATCCGGAAAGCCTGCATTGATAAGTCTATGCTTCCGGCTGTAACTTACATGTACGCCCTGACAAAGGGAGGCATGTCAATCTATGATGTTTTCAGGTCTTTAAGCAGGTACACCCACATATTCGGCACAAGCGCGGAGGAAATCTCCTATATTGTGAGGGATATGGACTACCTGGGAAAGGACTTTATAACTGCCCTTAAAGAAGCAAAGGAACGTACCCCTTCGGAGCGTTTCAAGGACTTTGTTGACGGGTTGATCCTGGTTTCAAGCAGCGGAACCATAACCGGATATATAAAGAATAAGTCCGAGCAGTACCAGGATATGGCTGAGATGGCAAACAGGAACCTCTTAAAGACGCTTGACGTCCTTGCAGAGGTCTATGTTACCGTGCTTGTGGCAGGTCCGTTATTCATAATGACAACTCTCATAGTGCTGCAATTTTTCAGGCCTGCTTCAGCCCAGATACTTTACATGCTGATTTATATTATAATTCCTCTTGCAACCCTGCTTTTCACAGTTCTCCTTGATACGGTTGGAGAACTCTCCATGAGCCCGAAAAAGGGAGAAGTCCCTGATTATCCCATTAACCTTTCCGATATACCTGAACTTAAATCAGAAATCAGTGCAGAAGAGGAAGAAAAAAGAGACAAAAAGTTGAAGCTCTACAGGCAGGTTTACAACATCAGGGACCTTGTTGTTAACCCGTACAGGACTATCCGCGATGAACCAAGGTATACTTTCTTTTTCGGAATCCCTCTAGGACTTTACTATCTCGCCAACCTTCCGGAAGCTCTTAAAAAAAGTATCAATTTAAACTTCTACTGGAATCCGAACTTTGCCCATATAAGCGATAGCAGCGTCCAGTTTATAAGCTCAATTGACGACTACATTGTCATTTTCATTGCCATCGCACTCATTCCCTTCATCATATTTTATGAAATCAGGGCGTGGAGAATGAGGAAGATCGACGAGAGGATGCCTGAAATGCTGAGAAACCTGTCAAGCATGAATGATTCAGGGCTCCTCCTGTCCAATTCCTTAAAAATAATGGCAGAATCCAAGATGGGGATTCTCAGTAAAGAACTCAAAAAATTAAAGGAGGACCTTTCCTGGGGGACTTCTACTTCAAGAGCCCTGATGAAACTGGAGAATAATATCAGAACCGCCACATCAAGCCGGATTCTGCATACCGTTATTAAAGCGAACGAATCCACAAGCGACCTTAAAAGTGTGTTATCCATTACCGCAGAACAGGTCAAGAGTGAGGAGCGGTTGAAAAAGGAACGCTCTTCCGAGATGATCGTCTATGTTGTCACCATCTACGTTTCTTTCTTTGTTTTCCTTTTCATAGTCTACGTTTTGGCTATGTATTTCTTCCCAGAAAGCGCCTCATTTAAAGGATCTTCTCAGGGGATGGGATACGGAGGAGTCGGAAACGGCTACTTCAACATACAGGAGTACACGATGCTCATGTATCACTCAGCCCTTGTCCAGGCTTTTACTTCCGGACTTATTGCAGGAAAAATGGGGCAGGGTTCGGTTTACATGGGACTGAAGTACAGCGTCAGCATGATGCTGATCACCTATGTAATCTTTACAATGTTCGTCTAAGGTGTTTTTATGCTAAAGACTCCAGGAAAAGGACTAAAAAAAGAGGCTGCAGTTTCAGAAGTAATGGGCACTGTACTCCTTACAGGAATAGTGGTTATCATGCTCAGCGCCCTTGGAGTGGCTGTTTTCTCGATGGAAGGACCAGATGATGTCCCTCATACAAACGTCCAGGAAATCCTGGACATATCTAATAATACAATCTACTTGAAACACAATGGAGGAGAACCCGTAAGCACTGAAAATTTTAAGATCATAGCAAATATTAACGGCATGAGGCATGAGTACACATCATCACAAATCTGCGAAAGCCTGGAAAATAGCAGCGTCTGGAAAATTGGGGATACTATTGAAATCAATTCAATGGATGCATGGGGGGTTGACCTCGGGAATGACGACAAAGTGGAGTTGTTTCTGGTTGATACTCCCTCAAACGAGTTGATCCAGAAAAGTACACTTACGAGTGCGCTTCAAAAGAATCCCGATTTAAGTTTATGTTTCACTCCGATGGGAGATATAACTGACACATCCACTTCAGGAAAAAACGCGGCCAAAAAAGGATATGGAGAAAATTGGCAAGTTAGTGCTATAGATAGTACTACAAATGAATATAAAATAGCCACCAACGAAAACAAAAACTGTACCACTTATTATCCTCCGACAGGTATGATTAACACCAGCATATATCAAGAATTCAATTTTGGAGTTAAGCCCGCTGCCTACGGAATAAGACCCGGGGACACCTTTAGTAACGTGACTCTTATTATCTATTATTATACACATGATAGCACACCTGCAAATAATAAAAAAGATGATTGTGATATCAAATTTGAATACTATTACATCGATGAATATGGACAAGGAAAATGGGAATACTACAATGAGACTTTTCCAGCACATAATTCTGACTTCGAATACGAGTATCTCAACCTTACAGATCGCATCAATACCCCTAAAGACCTAGCTAATTTTAAAGTAAGGATTAAAGCCTCAACAACAGCAGCTGAAAGCTCAGAGAAAGAGATAAATGTCGATTACATAGGGTTGTCGATAGAAGAAGATAACATATAGAGTGAGTAAAATTCATGATAAAATTTCGCGACCGGATTTAATCCAGACGTTGTAAAATGAGACTTATTAAAATTAAAAAAATTAAAAAATCGGGGATAGGGGAATTGGCTTGCCAGAAGTAAAAAAAATTATCGAAAACTCCAGTGCTGTTTCGGATGTCCTGGGGGAGATACTCATGACAACAGTAGCGGTTATCTTAATCGGTTCAATAGCCGTGTCCATTTTTTCATATGGCGGACCGGATGACAACCCACACACTCAGGTGAATGAATGGATAGATGTTGAGACGGACACGATCCATCTGGAGAATAGTGGAGGAGAGTTTATCGACACAGGAGATATTGAAATTGTGGTAAATGTCAACGGAATCCGATATACTTATTCCTCTTCTAACATTTCCGAGAACCTGGGGAATAAAAACAGCTGGGAGCTGGGAGACAGAATAGAGATCAACACCTCAAGCGAATGGAATCTCCAAATAGAAGAGGAAGACGAGGTAGACATGTACCTTATCGATAAGCGTTCAAAGAAGGTGTTCCAGAAACTTCGGCTCTCCACCGGGGAAAATTGAGATTTGAAGCTGGCAGCTCAGGAACAGCTGGTGCGAGCATTGTCGACCCTAATGTTAGTTTTATGGTGTTGCATGTAAGTTAAAAACCAAAGCAGGAAAGGGAAATAGATGAAAAATAGACTCTTTGAATCAATCTCTTCTTTTTATAGATCCGAATCAGGGATAGCAGCCGCTGTTGCTGCGGCTCTGCTTCTAGGGATTTTAGTCGTTTCTATGACAACAATCCAGGTCCAGTACGTGCCTGTCTGGAAAGAAGATGCGGAATACTCCCATATGTCCGATGTCTGGCAGGACATGTCCAGATTCAAGTCTAATGTTGACATTCTGGCAGCAGGCTTAGAAATGAACCCGAATTCCAGGATAACCCTGAACAGTCCGATCCAGATGGGAGGGGCAGACCTGCCTTTCATAGGAGGGATGAAAACAGGCGGAACCCTTACTGTAAACAACGACATCTCAGGAATATTGATAGAAGTAAACGACGATATGGGCGGATATGACAGCAATCTAACTCTATCTGATATCGGCTCGGTTTCATACCGCCCTGCTAACATCCATTCCGTGGAAGAAACTTATTGCTATGAAAATGGGGCACTTATTGTCACCCAGAACGGCAGGTCTGTAATGAAACTTTTTCCAGGAATCGTGCTAGAAGATGGTGCAGGAATAGCTTCCGTAAATCTCTCAGCGAGGATAGCTACCCTTGAAGGAACAAGAGGTGTGATGGCCAGTAACAGTATAGAGAATATCAGGCTAACGTCCCAAGACTTCATAAACATATATGACTCTGACCAGGAATATACCAGTGAAAACGCAACTACAAAAGCTAATGTTACCTCCGTAGACCTTACCATCTACACGGAAAATACAGAAGCCTGGGGAAAATATTTTGAAGATTCAGCCAACGAGACTCACCTTCAAGAAGGAACGGATTATAACATAACTAAAGAAGATTATTCCGTGAAATTTTCCCTTTTCCCGGAAAACAAAACCATCAATTTTAAAGCATACAATGCGATAATAAAAATGAAAACAGAGATCCAATAAAATCTATTTCATTCCCTTTCCTTACCAATTCTTTAACATATGCAGCCGCAAGAAAAACAGGGAAGGCCTCGGAAAAATAAATTCTGGAAGCTTTCCTGCATCTTTTTTTACTATTTCGTTTTCAGCAGAAAAACAGAAACTCCATAAATGAAAGAGTCATGTAAGCTTTTCAGGATCTTTCTTATTCAATTTACAGGAAAAGCTTCTTCAGCTTCATAATGAAAAAAGAGAACAGAACAAGAGAATTACCTCATGTTTTATATTATGAACAATGAGCCAAATTTAATAATAACAATCCCTGTAATAAGAACCTCACCTAGTACAGATGGACGCCACCGGAATCTTTTATGAATTTTTCAAATATTCAGAGTAAATCCCCCTAAAAGTAAGATTTTGCTCGCCTGAATAAAGGTTATCTCATTCCCCTCAGTGATTTATATAAATATTTAGACATTTTATCTAAATAATGAAGGAAGTTTTATTTATAGATAATTCGTTGAAAAAAATTATTTTGAAGCAAACTCTCAAACAAGCTAAAAATACATTCGAACATAATATTAAACTTTAATAATTGTTATATTTTGAATTTGAATCAAGTTGCCCATTATTTTAAGTGAGTGGGTAACATTTAAGTCAAAATATAAATTACCTAAAGTATTTGCAATTGAGTCATTCTAATTTTAGTATGTACATGAAATGGATTTAAATAAACGTCATATAAAATTGATTTTCAGTAAGAAGTAGATGTTTTGGAGAGCTTAAATTAAAAAAGCGATACTAGTAAACTCATTAACACATCACATATAAAAACAAGCTTTATAAAAATGTAGAGTTTAAAAGAAGAGATGAAAAAACAGTTAGTAAGAATCGAATCTTTGTCAATTAGAAAAAGAAAGAGAAAAAGCACCTCGAAAGGTGCGAGCGTTTTTGAGAGTAGATATTTAAGTTCTCAGTGTTTTGTCGCAAATCAGCTGGTTAGAGAGTTTGTCGGTAATTTTCACATTATAAACTTTGCCGGCAGGTAACTTGTCTGTAGAAACAATGAATGTTTCTAGATCTCCAACGGAAAATTGTGCTGGGTCTGTTGGGACAGTAACTATATCAGAAGAGCTTGGAGTAGACATAGCTGGCCCGTTTAGATCAGTAAGGATACCATCTTCACGGGTAAGGCGAATTTGCGTATTCTCCCAAACAATGGTGTCTCCACCAAGATGTTCAATTACTAAGGTATCCCCGTCAATAAACTTTGCATTGATGTTCGCCTGCGGTGCAGATTTTGCAGGTCCCTGACCAAAGACGGAAGAGCCGATTGCAGCGGCGAGGATGACGGTTATTGCAACCATCAGCACGACACCGATAACCGGGGACACTGCTTTATTATTGCTAAATAATTTTTTGAGATCCATATGTTCTCCCTCCTGAGTTAAACACTCCAAGACAGGACAGCCTGTCTGACTTTTAACATTTAGTGTTACAAATTTACAATTACTACTTTTTATAACTGCACTCAAAGATATTCTTCGTTCGTATATAAATTTTTGCTGGACTTTAGAATATTATTTGGTAACTATGTTGTTTATTTTTTATAAGAGTTTTCCTGATAATTTAGAAGACATACTGAATTTATTTTCAACAGTCCGGTTAATATTCATTTAATAACATTATAGAAATTTAGACAGAGGATATATAGAAGGTGACTGTTATCGTGGAGGGTAAAAAATATGGGGCACTTTTCCAGGACTGCAGGGCAGTCTCAGAGGTAATAGGGCAGGTGCTTATGGTAGCTGTAGTTGTTCTGGCGTTTTCTTCAATTGCTATTACAGTGTTTTCGGTTGGAGGAGCAGTGAATCCTCCTCATGTTCCGCGTACCGACCTGCAGGAAAGCGTGAATTTCAAAGACAATACGGTACAGGTATTCCACAGCGGAGGAGAGGCTATTGACCTCAAGGATATTAGGATAATACTCAGCGCTGATGGGCAGCATAAAGAGTTCGATATATCTGATACAAAAAATGTTACAGTTTTTGATCCTGCAGGCAACGAGACTTATTCTGATGGAGTTTTTATGCTCGGAGACTGCATTGTAATTAATCCAGGTAATGTTAATGTCACAGGTGGAAACGCTACTCTTTACTTCATTCATACGGCATCTAGCCAGGTGATTAAAAAAGCAATGCTCTGAAGAGATCCGGAGGATAATCAAAAATTTCACCTATTTTTAAAAGTAATTTGAGAGTAAAATTTTGAGAGTGAAATCAAACATGCTTAGAATTAGAATCAAAGATTTGTTAATATATTAATACAGGTTCTCCACAACGATTCCACAATGATTTAAGAGTATCAGCGAATGAATTTTGGGTAAACTACTAAAGAAGTCCAGAATTCTAAGAAATAATTCAAATAGTTGGATCATATACCATATTTAATAATTTATTAAGTTTATATGCTTTTATAGAAGGTGATTTTTATCGTGGAGGATAAAAAATATGGGGTACCTCTCCAGGACTGTCAGGCAGTCTCAGAGGTAATGGGGACAGTGCTCATGATATCTATTGTCGTGCTAGCTTTTTCTTCAGTCGCTCTTACAATATTTTCAGAAGGGGATTCGATGGACCCACCGCATACCCCGCATACCAACCTGCGCGAAAACATTAACACTTCAGAAGATACCGTGGAAATCTTCCATAACGGGGGGGAAGAAATTGACCTTAAAGATATCATGATAATACTCAACACTGAAGAGAAGCGGGCAGAGTTCAACATGTCTGAATCTGCTGTTAAAATTTTTGATCCCAAAGGCAATCAGCTACCTTCTGACGGCGTTTTTACTTTAGGAAACCGCATCGTAATTGATCCCACAAGTAAAATCAATATTACAAGCGGAAATGCAGTTGATCTCTATTTTGTGCACACAGCATCCGACCAGGTGATTCAAAAAACTAAACTATGGAAAGATGTCAGGGATTTGCCTTACTGGATAACTCCTCATACATTTCCTGCCGGGACAGCATATGATAATTACACGGAAACATGGCTGGATACGGAGTTAGTCGATAAAGACGACGATGGATCCACAAGCAGTTTTATACCAAAATATGAAGATGTATCTGAAAATTTTACTTTTGGCATAGATATAGGGGAGCTGGGGATTCCAGAAGACACATTGTTTACCAACGTTACTCTGAGAATCATCTCTACACGACATGACAACAGTGCTAAGAGAACGATACCAGAAATCTACAATGGATCTCAATGGATCTCATTTGATCCTATTTCCTTTAAAGGCTCAGATAACTATGTGGTAACACAACTCAACATAACAAGATATGTAAAAAACACTACAGAACTAAGAAATCTCGAAGTCAGGATATCAGCTGACGGGCATGCGGCCGATCAAAGTGAAAAATATTTCAGGATTGATTTTGTAGGTGTCCACGTGGAGTACTAACATATGAAGAAGGGCATCCAGATCAGGGGTTTGAAGAGTATGACAGAGAAGATTTCAAAAAATTCACAGAAAAGCAAGCCCTTTTTTTTCCGTTCGGAATCTGCATCATCAACGGTTGTAGGGGCAGTTTTGCTGCTAGCGATCATTGTTAGCATATTTTCGGTGGTCAGGATTGGTTATATCCCAGAATGGAAAAATGATGCGGAATATTCTCATATGAATGATGTCTGGAAGGACATGGCAGACCTCAAATCAAAAATAGACTTAATAACCATAGCCCTGGCATCAGATCCGGATTCTCAAAATACTGAAATTACTATGAGCGTACCATTTCATATGGGGGGAGGGGACGTCCCGCTTATTGGAACCATAAAATCAAGTGGAACTCTTTCGGTAAATAAAAACGACTGTAATATAACCATAAGTCAAGGTTCCAATGGGAACTTGATAGACCCAGTTGCATGCGGCTCTGTGAGCTACACATCACAAAACAGGTATTATGTGAATCAGGATTTCATATACGAAGGAGGAGCCCTGATCCTTTCCCAGGGAGAAAGATCTTCTATGATGCTTTACCCTTCGATCCGTTTCTCCAGAACACCGGCAAATGAATACAATGTTTCGATACACATTGTAGAGATCGATAAAAACCCGTATGCTCCTGCCGATGTCATATCTTCTAACACAGGATGCTCTCTCCGACTCTCAGGCAAAGAGTATGAGCCTCTCTATAATGACAATAATATAAGTTCGTTCACCTTAACGGTTAATACTGACCATCCCGATGCCTGGTACCTGTATCTTCAGGAAACAACAAAAGAAGCAGGGATAACTGATTCTACAACACTTACACAAAACGAAAACAGCGTGAGTTTAACCTTCCCCTCCGGACCAGGTGGAAAGGGTTTGAACAGGCTCTATGTTAGTAAGACAATAGTAAAGGTAGAACCTGGAATAGGGATCTAAGCTGAGAACATGAACCAGGGAACGAAGGGAAACGAAATGTCTCGAAAAAGCCTATTAAAATCCGAATCCGCAGCTGCAATTGCAATTGCGGCGGTGTTGCTTTTGGGGCTTGCATTTACTATAATCTCCGTGGTCAAACTAAACCACGCTCCTGAATGGAAAATTGATGCGGAAAGAGACTATAGTTATGATGCATGGGGCAATATGGAGGACGTGAAAACCAGGATAGACTTATTCACCCGGTTCATGGATTCTAATAGCAATTATTCGGGATATGGTCTTTCAGCAACTGTTCCTTTCAGCATGGGAGGAGGAGATGTCCCGGTATTCGAGCCTTCCAAATCTAACAGTAAGCTTTCGGTGAACAACGAAGAGTATACAATGAATATAACTCTTGCCAATCATTCTTTTTCTCATAAAATTGACTGCGGGGGTGTCACCTATTATTCAGAAAACAGACAATACCCTGATCAGGTTTTCAGGTATGAGAACGGAGCCCTCATCATGGCCCAGGGAGAAAGTTCTCAGATGAAACGAAAACCTTCCTTCGATATACAGAAAATCGGCAATGAAAATTACGCAATTACCATTAATGCCATTAACCTTACAGGAGAAACTACATCCGTATCCTCCAGCAACCTCGCTGCCCTGCGCCTTACCGGATGTTCTACAAATCCTATTCTCAACAGTAGTACCGACTATCTGAACGAGAGCATAAACTCTTTTAACCTGAGCATTTGCACCCATTATACGGATGCCTGGGCAACTTACCTTAACGACACAGCAAAAGAAGCAGGACTCTTATACAACACTGATTACAAGATTACCTACCCTGACTTAGGCTGCGTTTGTCTCTCTATCCTTCCCACAGGTAATAACTACAGCATCTATGTCAATAAGACTATAATCGGTGCAGAACTTGGAACCGGAAGCAGCATGGGCATTGGAGAAACCGGCGTTTCTGAGCCCGACGAAGATGAGGATGAATCCGTGATGAAAGTAGGTACGTGGTATACATTTGAATTATCAGATAATGGAACAGCGATTCTCCCGCTAAGAGATTATAAACCGGGATTCGTTTTTCCTGCAAGTTCAGGAGTAAATGTAAAGCTTGAAAATTATGATAACAATTATCCGACTAACGAATTTAATTACTCGATGGAGACATCTTTCGAAAATACTTTCCGGTTTAATTCATTCACTGACTTCAATTCCAAACCCAACTCGGCAACTATTCGGATGATTTATAAACTCGATTATAGTTCCACATCGGTAACTAGGAATATTGCAGAAAATAACCCTGAACATGCTGTCCTTGTTGGTAATAATAATGGCAAAGATTGGTATTTGTATAGCGAGACAACTCCGATAAATATAATTGATCCTTCGGATCTTACATTTTATTTAAAAATAGATGAAAAAAATGGAAAGAACTTCCATATCGACTACCTTGCAGTACGCCTTAACTAACGGAAAAGAAAAAGGCATATGGACACCATACTCGCTATAAAGAAAAAGCGAGAAAACCAGATCCATATGCCTGAAAAATACACGACCCCATACCCTGCCAGAAGAATCCATTCCGACGGCAGGGCTGAAGATACTGAAGTGCTGCTTGCAAGGGAATGTCCTGTTAAACTTTTTCTTGACGGCAAACCATTTACGACTCTTTTTGCCTCCCCGCTAGAACTGAAAGAACTTGCAGTAGGTCATCTGATTACAGAAGGGATTCTCAGTTTCAAAGAGATTGCAGGGGTTGAGGTGGAAGGCAATGAAGTTTATATACTGACTCTAAAGGGAAAACACCTCATACAGGATGAATCACCCCAACCAGCCGAAAGAGAACCCGAAAAACAAATTTTTGTGAATTCAGACGCCGTTTTTGACCCTGAATCCATTTTTGCAGGCACAGCTTATCTTGAGTCCGATACATACAAACTTACCAGAGGCACCCATCTCGCCGCCCTTATAGATAAAAAAGGAAAGCTTGCAGTTCAGATCGTTGACGTAGGCAGGCACAATGCCGTAGATAAGGTGGTAGGGGCTGCATTTCTGAGGATGATCGACCTCTCTCAACACTATATGCTTTCCACAGGCAGGCAGCCCGCTTACATGGTCACAAAAGCAGCCCGTGCAGGAATTCCACTTGTCGCCACAAAAGCCATGCCATTCGATTCCGGCGTCGAAGCCGCAAAAAAAGCTAACTTGTGCCTTGTAGGGCAGCTAAGGAAAGAGTCAATGCTCATCTTTACGAATGAGTGGCGAGTCAGGATTTAAGCGTGCAGTTCCAGCTAATGGGAAAGAAAACCGGAATTTATAAACACCTGAATTTAAAAATAATTAGAGGGTGCCTTTCGTGCTCTTTACTTCTTTGCCCTCAATTTTTACAGCCCTTTTCATCGCATAAGCAAAAGCCTTGAAGAGAGCCTCTATTTTGTGGTGGTCATTGTCCCCGTAAACGCTGGCGTGTATGGTAATCTTTGCATTTGAGGCGACAGTCTCAAAGAAGTGCTTTACCAGCTGGGTACTGAACTGCCCTACCTGGGGAGCGATAAAGTCAGCTTTCATGACAAGATAGCTGCGGCCTCCTACATCCAGGGCAACTTCAGCAAGAGCCTCGTCCATAGGGATTCTGGCTTCCCCGAAACGGGCGATTCCTGCCATATCTCCAAGGGCTTCGGCAAGAGCTTTTCCGAGGACTATTCCTGTATCCTCAATGAGGTGGTGCTCGTCCACATAAATGTCACCTTCGGCACGCACTTTAAGGTCAAATTCGGCGTGCCTTGCGAAAGAAGAAAGCATGTGGTCAAAAAACCCGATCCCTGTACTGACATCTGCAGTGCCTTTACCGTCAAGGTTAATCTCGAGCTGAATGTCGGTTTCCTTCGTCTTACGGGAAATTTTGCTAATTCTCATACAGCATCACACTTTTCTTTAAAATAATTAAATATCTCCAAGGGCAGCGTTAATTGCTTCTTCCAGAGTAAACCTGCCCATATAAAGGGCACTGCCTACAACAACACCCGCAGCTCCGGTCTTTTTCAGGGTTTTTATATCTTCCAGGGTGCTTACCCCACCGGATGCGATTACAGGAATGCTTACGGATTCTACAAGCTCTTTTGTAGGAACAGGGTTTACTCCCTGCATCAAGCCTTCGGTGTCAATGTTGGTGAAAAGAAGGCTACCGGCTCCAAGCTCTTCAAATTTCCTGCCCATTTCAACAGGAGTTTGAGCGCATTCTTCGGTCCAGCCTTTAATTGAGATTTTCCCATTCTTTGCATCCAGGGCAACGTTTATATGTGAACTTCCAAAAGAACTGGAAAGCTGCTTTACAAGTTCAGGGTTCTGGAGGGCGGCTGTTCCGAGAATTACCCTTGAGACACCGATCTCGAGAAGCGAGGCTGCATCTTCAAAGCTCCGTATGCCCCCTCCTACCTGGATACTCACGCCTTTTTCCCTGCATGTGTTGACGATCTTTTCAATAATTGGGGAATTTTTTCTTTCCCCTTCTATTGCTCCGTCAAGATCCACAAGGTGAAGGGTTTTTGCTCCTTTACTCACCCAGTCAAGGGCGACTGCGAGTGGGTCATCAATGGACACGATCTCGCTGCCAGGCACTCCCTGTACCAGCTGTACACACTTCCCTCCTCTCATGTCCACCGCAGGTATTACTTCAAAGACCATAAAAAGCTACATCTCCATATTTTACAGGAATGTTTTTTTACTTCAGTGATTTATGTATTTTATGTATGCTATTCAGATTTTTTCTTTCAGGGCATGATCCTTTCTATGGGGACCACAAGGACGTCTCTTGCGCCCACTTTCTTCAGCCTGTTTACGATAGTAAAGATCAGGTCCGCGTCCACAACCGCATGAACGGCAAGTATTGATTCTTCAGAAAACTTGCTGGACTCAACTTTCATCACTGTCGGGCCGGACATTCCCGGAAGAACCTCTTTTACGGCTTGGAGGGAAGATTCAGGCACGTTCATCATAAGATAACGTTTTTTCTTTGCATTGAGCACGCTTTCGAATGCTGTTTTTATGTCAAGGATTTTTTCTTTTGTCCTGAGGCTCTCTTTGTTAGCAATAAGATAGACAGTGGAAGAGAAAGCCATATCAATAGCCTTCAGGTGGTTGATAAGCAAAGTTGTCCCCGAACTTGAGATATCAACAATGGCATCTGCAATCCCCACGTGAGGGGTCATTTCACATGCGCCGCTTACTTTTATAACATTTACGTTAACTCCGAGTTTTTCAAAGTATCGCCTCGTAATTTCAGGAAACTCGGTTGCCACTTTTTTACCTTCAAGGTCCTGTGCTTTTTCAAAGTCCGAGTCTTCCGGGACAGCCAGCACAAGATTCGCCCTCCCGAATTTAAGGTCCAGAAGAGCCTCAACATTTGCCCCTCTTTCGGTAATCAGGTCCATGCCCGTAATACCAACGTCTGCAGCTCCGTCCTGTACATATTCAGGAATGTCAGCAGCCCTGGCAAAGAGGATATGGATATCCGGGTCTGTAGTTTTTGCAAAAAGTTTTCTGCTTTCGGCTCCTCCGCTGATAGGGAGCCCTGCATCTTTAAAAATAGAGATTGTGGGTTCATAAAGGCGCCCTTTATTGGGTATTGCAATGCGAATCATCTGCGCTGTCCTCTAAATATGTGATCTGACGGGAAATTTCCCGGTAAGCTCATCCGTATAAAACGTTTATCCAGAACACCCTTGTATAATATAGACTTCACGGTGGTTTTCATGAAAATTCCTTCCCGCTTACCTTTAAATATGGAGAAACACTGCCCATGAAGAAGAACACTGTCAATTGTATGGAGAATTTCCGGAGAGTTTGAAAACTCCCTGGAAAAAAGATTGGACCCACTTATGATAATGAAATATAAAGCTTGCTTACTCAAAGAAAAAATATTACCCTCGGTAATGAATACGGAATAAACATTATATAGCCCTAGTAATTTAATAGAAACAGACTATCGTGTCATATAAATAATATTATCAATGTTGTTATAACATAAGTAATTAATTTATAATTAATGCTAAGAAAGTAGATTGATTACGGCGACAGAGTAAAGATTAATAAAGCGGTAATATCAACACCTAGAAATAAAAATACCTATAATTTTGAAAAAAGAGGATCCAAATGGCCCGAAATATAAAAGTGGAAGAGCTCTTGCAAACCCCTATTGAGAAGCAACAGATAGAGCTTGTAGAACGCAAAGGGATAGGGCACCCTGACAGCATATCGGACGGACTTGCCGAAGCCGTAAGCCGAGCGCTATGCAGGGAATACATAACCAAATGTGGAGCCGTACTCCACCACAACACTGATGAAACCCAGATAGTAGCCGGAAGATCCAGCCCGAAATTCGGGGGAGGAGAAGTGTTGCAGCCCATATACATGCTCCTGGTAGGCAGAGCCACAAAAGAATTCGAAGGTGCAGAGCTTGCCACAGAGTCCGTAGCCCTCAAAGCTGCCCGGAACTACCTGAGAAATACCATGGTGAATATGGACCTCGAAAGAGACGTGATCATAGACTGCAAACTCGGGACAGGATCTTCAGACCTCAGAGACGTTTTTAAGAGAGATAGGGTTCCGATGGCAAATGACACCTCTTTCGGAGTTGGACATGCCCCATTTTCTGAGCTTGAAAATATTGTATATAACACAGAGAGGCAGCTCCTTACTGACCTGAAGTCCCGCATGCCTGCAATAGGAGAAGACATGAAGATCATGGGACTGAGGGACGGAGACGACATCTCCCTCACCATATGCAGCGGCATGATAGGGAGATACGTTGACGACCTGGACAGTTACATAAACATGACACAGGAAATGAAGACCTATACGGAAGAGCTTGCAGCTCGCTATACCGAAAGGAACGTGAATGTTTTTGTCAACACAGCAGATAACCTGAAAGCAAGCTGCGTCTTCCTTACGGTTACCGGAACCTCAGCCGAAATGGGAGACGACGGTTCCGTAGGGCGTGGAAACCGCTGCAATGGATTGATCACACCTAACAGGCCCATGAGTATGGAGGCGACCAGCGGAAAGAACCCGATCAACCATATCGGAAAAATCTATAACCTCCTCTCGACACAGATGGCCCGGGATATTGTAAAACAGGTTCCGGACGTTCAGGACGTTTATATAAGACTGCTCTCCCAGATAGGAAAGCCTATTGACCAGCCTCTTGTGGCAAGCGCTCAGATCATTCCAAAAGAAGGCACTTCCTTTGCAAACGTAAAATCGGAAGCTGAAGTGGTAATTGATGACTGGCTCTCCAATGTGACAAAGATTACGGAAATGGTTATCAGGGGAGAACTGAACACCTTCTAATAAAACCAGAATCTGAAAACAAACAGAATCTGAAAACAAACAGAATCTGAAAACAAACAGAATCTGAAATAAGAAATCTTGAGAAGGACCTTCGGGTTCTTTTCAAACCTTTTTTTCTATACCTGTCTTCGAGCAGTCCTTTAAGATTCTGTGGTCTTAAAACTCAGTTTAAGCAGAGTTATCTCCTGGGAGGGGTTTTTAATTCATTCGGCTTTTAATTCATTCATTTTCATCTGTAATTATCTCTATACTCTTAGTTTTTATCCCTGAGAGATTCTCCAGAATGCACAAAATTATTTTTAACGTGCATAGAATATATTAATAATGTAAAGAATTTTACACAATCCAGCGAAAAACATAAATACCATCACCATATATGGAGATGGTGCACTGAAGCAGTGCAGCAACATGAAGCACTGGCTCAGTATCATTGTCCCGCCTTAACTCAGTGGTAGAGTGCGCGGCTGTAGTTCGGCTCGTGCGGGCAACCTCCCGTACATCTCTGCGCAGGCACCGCGATGTCCCCGGTTCGAGTCTGGGAGGCGGGACCTGAAACATTCACCAGAATCGAAATCAGTCAACGGGAACATTTATATATCGGAAAGACATTTAAGGTTTGCTCGCAACGCGGGCAAAACAGCATCTAAAAAGACCGAAGTGTCCGGATAGTGTAGAGGCCTATCATGGAGCCCTGTCGAGGCTCCGACCCGGGTTCGAATCCCGGTCCGGGCGCTTCTTTTTTTTCAATTGGGAAACTTTATAATATTTTTTAATTTTAGGGCCCCGAGATTGTTTTTATAATAAAGAAGTTTTCTATTCAGGTTTTTAGTAGAGTCTTATACTCGAGTTTACTCTATGCTAAGTCAGCCCCTTATCCCGAAATCCCTAACTTGTTGGGGAAGCCCCGATTCTTCTATAGTTCCTTTGTTTTCCAGTCCTCTATTTTCCAGTCCTCTATTTCCCAGGTTTCTGTACTTTCTATGGATCCTGTATTTGAGTTTTTAATTCTTTGTTATCCCCTCGTTTTATTTCCCTGGTTTTCTAAAACCTTCTATTCTCAAGAGCTCAGCAATGAGGCAAACTGAAGTTCTGAAAGCTCCAATAAAAAACAAGTTTCCAGAGAAAATATGTTAAAAAAGAAGAATAGAGGAATAAAACTGAACAGGAGATAATAAAATGGGGATTGAACCCTTTACTTCGGACCGCTCGGGGGAAGGAGCCGACAGAGTCAGCACCCTCTGTAAAGAGATAAAAACTACCAGAGAAAAAATGGAAAAGGAAGCCCTTACTTTTATCGAGGCTACTAAAAATTTCTCACTGGAATGGATTCAGAGAGAAATGAGCCCAAACATATCTCAGCTGAAAAAGGGAGCTTGCCCTACGAATGATGAAATTTGCAAAGGCAAAAGGAGTGAACTGGCGAGCTCTGAGGGCTTGCCCTCCCGAGTACAGGATATTATTGAAGAGCAACTCAACCGCGATGATTACTGGATACACAGAAGCGAACAGCTTTGTACGGACATTTCCCTCGACTATATTGAGTTCAAAAAAGAAAAAATCCGGAAGGATCTCACATCAAGCATCAGGATGATTCTGGGCTGCGTAGCAGAGATCTTCGCCGGGATAAAAGATGAAAACCTAGAAGATAAGATATGGGTAAGAGAGCGAGGTAGACGAAAATACATATGCATCCTCAGGTTTTCGGACGAAATGACAGCTTCCCTTGACCGCTATTTCTCTATGCTTGAGGAGCTCTTTTTCCTGGAGTATGAAATGAATAAGGAGAAAGAAAAGGAAACCGGATAGCAGTAAGATAAAAGAAACCCCGAAAAGAAACCTGAAAAACAGCCAGAACGATACTGGGAGAGGAAAACATTCAGGTTAGATCAGGACTTGATAAGTATTAGATTTGTTGTTGAGTATCGGCTTTGTTACTAAGTATTAGATTTGTTACCAGCCGGATTTGAGTTTACACGCAGATCCATACATATGCCTGCCGGCTGACGATAACAACTTTATCTACAAACATCAGAATTACCCAGCATGAAAGTTACAGACTTCAGCATAAAAAAATCCCTTGAAGAAGCAAAAGCAGATGCTTACCTGATGACAGGGGATATCCATAACGCCGACATTTACTATGTAACCCGTTTCCTGGCATCGGATGAGTTTATGTATCTGCAAACAGGAGCCGGGAAAGAGATCCTTTTTATTTCGGAAATGGAGCGCGGGAGAGCTGAAATTGAATCAAGGATTTCAAATATAAAAACAACCCAGGAATTTGGCTACCGCGAGAAAATCAAAGAGAAAAAGGATGCATCTATTGCTTATGCAGCCTGCATCTCAGAGCTGCTTCTAGGAGAAGAAGTAAAAAGAATTGCAGTCCCCTATGATTTTCCGGTCTTTTATTCAAGCTATCTTACAGAAGCGGGTTTTACCATTATGCCCATAAAAAGCCCTTTCAGAAAAATGAGGAGCGTGAAGAGGCAGGAAGAGCTTGAAGCCATAAGATACTCCCAGATGGCAGGAGAAAAGGCTATGGAGGCAGCCATTGCCCTGATAGAGGGAGCAGAAGAAAAAGAAGGCATACTTTATGTTGAAGGGGAAATACTTACCGGGGCTAAAGTGAATTCAGTCATTGACCATACACTGCTTGATTTCGGGTGTGAAGCAGAAGAAACTATAGTCTCCTGCGGGGAGGACACCGCAAATCCCCACGGTACTACAGATGGACCTCTCAGGGCAAATGCACCGATTATTCTTGATATTTTTCCGAGAAGCAAGAAGAAGCGCTATTTTGCAGACATGACGCGCACGGTGCTACGGGGCGAAGCTTCTGAAAAGCTGAAAGAAATGTATGAGACTGTGTTTGAAGCCCAGAAAAAAGCATTATCCATGGTTAAAGCTGGAGTTCAGGCAGCCGAAATACACACTGCAGTCTGTGACCTGTTTGAAGCAAGAGGCTATCACACTTACAGAAGCGGATCAAAAGCAGGCTTCACACACTCCACAGGGCATGGAGTAGGGCTTGATATCCATGAATTGCCCGGTGTTGGAGAAAGCAGCTTTATCCTTGAGGCAGGCAACGTAATAACTATCGAACCGGGCCTCTATTACCCGGAGATCGGAGGAATCCGGCTCGAAGATATGGTACTGGTTACTGAAGAAGGGTGCAAGAACCTTACGCGGCTGGAAAAGAAATTTGTATTAAAATCTTATTTATAAATAAAAGAATAAATTGTAACCGGAAATTAACCTGAAATTCTCCTGGCTACGTAAAATAAGCACTAAAAAAGCAAAAAAGAAAGTAAACCCAGAATTTACAGATATAAACTCATTAACGGACTTGCTGGCCTAATAAAGCAATAAAAACAACTATAATATTGTTTATAAACAGAAAATACCCAGGATTTGTATAAACGCATCCTGAAGCGGGGTTAATATGACAGATAATGTTTACAACAGAGAAGATGTTCTTGAAAAGTATAGAGAAGCAGGCAGAATCCTGAAAATTGTCAGGGCTGAGGCTGCAGATATGATAAAAGTAGGAAACAGCCTGCTTGAAGTTGCCGAATTTGTAGAAAATAAAACCATAGAACTGGGAGGCAAACCTGCATTTCCCTGCAATATCTCAAGAAACCAGGAGGCTGCCCATGCAACCCCGAAAGCAGGAGATAAGGACGTTTTTGGAAAAGATATGGTGAAGCTGGACCTTGGAGTTCATGTTGATGGGTACATAGCAGATTCGGCAATAACTGTGGACCTTTCAGGCAATCCTGATATTGTAAAAGCCTCTGAGGATGCCCTGGCAGCAGCTATAGACCTTATTAAGCCCGGAGTCAGTACAGGAGAGATAGGAACTGCAATAGAAGAAAGTATCCGCAGCTATAGTTTAAGTCCTATTATGAACCTCACAGGCCACGGGCTTTCTCAATATGAAGCTCACGACAACCCCTCAGTGCCCAATAAACACGTGGAAGGCGGGGTCATCCTTAAGGAAGGAGATGTTCTTGCAATCGAACCTTTTGCAACTAACGGGACAGGGCTTGTACACGACGGGAGCTGGGCTGAGATATACAGCATCATAAGGAAAAAGCCTGTCCGCATGCCAGCAGTCAGAAACGTTCTTAAACAGGCGGAAGAGTACAGGGAACTCCCCTTCGCTAAACGCTGGCTCAAATCAGATAAACTCGAATTTTCACTTATCCAGCTTGAAAGGGCAGGAATCCTTCACTCCTATCCTGTACTTATTGAAAGTGCCGGGGGGCTTGTTTCCCAGGCAGAGCATACTGTCATAATAACCCATGACGGATGTGAGGTAACAACTAAATAAATTTACGAGGAGATAAGTTACAGAAAAAATGAGAAGTTACCGGGACGGCAGACAAATAAAATGAAAAAAGAGTTGACATTCTTGAAACTGTATCATCTTTTCTTAGCCAGTCTTTTACTGGCGACCCTTCTCTCCCCAGTTCTTTTTGCAAAACCCTGTGCTGCAGCTTTTATTCCCGGCAATAATATAACGCTGGAAAGAAACGGGATAACATGGGATTATGACGAAAAAACCACAGATAACGAAGCTGTTTTATTCCGGAGAATTATAGACGCAGAAACAGGCAATAATGACGGCTTTGTTAATGCCTGGGAAATTCGGAAAATGGAAGTCCTTTTAGGGGAAAAGATGAAGAAAGCCGTAGAAGAAGAACCTGATATAAAACTAAATTCAACCTCAGAAATTGTTGAATTAAAAGACATTGAGTTCTGGATTCCCGAAGAAGCCCTCGGAAGAACTTATAAAAATTCATCAATCATAAACCGTGCCAGTGTTATATACGGTTTCAAAGAAGAGGCCGGCACCGGAACAGAGATCTGGCTTATGGGAACTCCAGATTCATATGTCACGATCACTCTTCCATCAGGTTTTGACGCAGAGAGAATTGAGGGGCTTAACAACAAAAGCCTCGGGTTTGAAAATAAGCGTACAGTATTGAAGGGAAATTTCAACTCTGAGAAAAACATTACCTTATGGCTTTCGGAAAATGAAAGTTTTAAAGCCGAACTGCAGGATATTGAAGCTAATGAGAATAAAAGTGCAGAGAACGAGAGCGGAACAGTAGAAAACAGCACATTGAACACCGGAGATAAGTCAGAGTCCGGGAGCCTCAAAGGTTTTTTTAAAAAAATCCTTAAAAAAGCTGGCTGATTTTTCCCTGGCCCTGCCTGAGTCCAAAAAGTTAATCTTGTTTGAGGCTAATTCAGAAAAACATGCTCATAGAACAGATTCCACTTAAAAACGGGTGCGCTCTTGGCCTCCGATTTGAGATGCAGAAGTATCCTCTTCTGGTTATAAGAGCAGAAAAAGGATTTTTAATGTGCGGTTATCTCAACGTCAGCGCTGCAGAAGCCCTTGGGGATGCGGCTGCAAAGGTAAAAGGCGTTCAGAGTTTTGAAGACATGCTTGAAGCCACTGTTGTCGAAGCCACAAAGTTTGCCAGAGATCTTGGTGTTGAAGCCGGGATGGCTGGCAGGGAAGCCCTGGAAAAAATGTTCTGAAGGGCAGGAGCCGCTTTACAGAAGCTTATGAGGACTCTGACAGGCTGGTCATCAGCTGACCTGTGATAATGATCTTTTAGAGTTTCTTATTGGTCTTTAAGGCCATTCTGTCCAGAAAATTTTTACTTATACGTATACGTAGCCCGCTTTTGCACATATACAGCTCGTTTTTGATTTCGACTCAAAATTATATCAAGTTATACAGAATAATGTCAAACCGGATCAAAATCATATCAAATTATATCAAAATTATATAAAGTTATATCAAAATTATATAAAATTACATCAAAATCATATTAAAACAGTATTCGTTAGCAAAAAATAAAACTATGAATAAGAGTGGCTTAACGCCTTTTATATAAAATCCAGTTTCCTGTTCCTCAATTCCACAAAATTATTTTGAATTACCATTACTGTGAACTGACATCGTCTGTTTAGAACTGACTGAAGATTATTTCAAACTATATTAATCAACATTAATCAACACGTTTCGGATTATCATGTTATACGCTTTTGAATTATCTGGAGAGCATGAAGAACTGCCAGCCGCCGAAGTCCTTGCCTGCCTCAAAATAGAGGAGCTTGATTTCAAGCCCTTCATCAGGGTTGACCAGTGCCTTGTAGTGGACATAGCAGGCAGAGAAGAGGAAATTGAAAGAACTCTGACATGCACTATAACCGAAAGGCTGGCAATGACCCATCATATACTGAAAGTTGTAGGAATTGCCGAAAACAGCCCTGAAGCCATTCTTGAGCTTGCGGAAGCTTTTGAGCCCGAAGGATACATAAAAGAAGGAGAAAGCTTTGTTGTCAGGGCAAAGAGAATTAAACACCACGTTGATTTTCCGTGCGAGTACCTGGAACAGAAGATTGGAGGCTGCATCTACAGGAAAGGTTTCAGGGCAAACCTGAAAAACGCTGATGTGGAATTCCGGCTGATCCTGAGCGAAAAAGCAGTACTTGGAACCCTGATTTCCTCTGTAGACAGGAGCGCATATGAAGCCAGGACTCCCCAGAACAAGCCTTTTTTCCACCCCGGTGTGCTTATGCCAAGGGTTGCACGTGCACTTACGAATTTATCCGGGATAAAGCCCGGAGAGCTCTTTCTTGACCCCTTCTGCGGCACTGCTGGAATACTTGTAGAAGCCGGGCTTGTGGGCGCAAAGGTTGTGGGAATTGATGCCCAGGAAAAGCTTGTCCTCGGGGCTTATATGAACCTGGAAGCCTATGAACTGGACTATTTTTTGATGGAAGGGGATGCCTGTAGAATTCCCCTGAAGGATTGCACAATAGATGCAGTTGTTACTGATCCTCCTTACGGCAGGTCGGCAGCAATTCTTGCCAGTTCCCTGGAAGAGTTATATTCGGGTGCTCTTTCGGAAATCCAGCGTGTCCTGAAACCCGGAGGAATTGCAGTTGTCGTCTCTGATAAGGCATCAGTTGAATACGGGGAAAAAGCCGGGCTTAAGGTCCTTGAAATATATGTCCAGAGGGTGCACAGGAGCCTTACACGGATAATAACAATTTTTCAGAAGGATGAGGATTGAAGTTGTCTGGAGGAATGAAAGAATGGAAAGAAAAAAAGATAATTAAAAAGTGAGAAACTGAGCCAGAGACTGAGCCAGAACCTGAATAAAGATAAAAAATTGATAGGAAAAGCAAAAAAAGTAGTGAAGACGGAAATGAAGTTATTTACTCATGGTAAATCAATTCCTCGAGCACTTCAGCCATAACCCTGTACCTGAGGATGCGCTTGGAGTTCTGGTCACTTGCCCTTCGGATTGAGTAGTTATCTTCAATCCAGTTTATTTCCTCTCCGTAGTTTACTCCCATAAGGGTCAACCCATAGGCAGGAGCCGGTTCAATACCTTCTTCATAAATATCAGGATTTAACATCTGGATCAGCCAGTCATTGTCACGTACACCTTTTCCGATCATTGAAAGGGCGGTTACTATTTTCCTCACCATATTCCAGAGAAAACTGTTGCCTACAACGTCAATCTTTGTAATATCTCCATCCACGCGGACGTTGATCCTTTCCAGGGTACGAACCGTACTTTTCTCTCCGTTTGATCTGGAAAAGTTTTCGAAATCATGGGTTCCGAGAAGCAGTTTTGAAGCTTCCCTCATTTTTGAGATATCGTACCCTTCACCGCTAATTACGTATCTATAATGCCTGGAAACTGCATGCCTCCTGGCATCAAAATCGTAGGGGACTTCTGCATGAGCCCATACCCATATGGTTGGAGGAAGTCCGGAGTTTATGATTCTGGGAATTGCCAGGTTTGGCCTGTCCGTATCAAAAGCTATAACCTGTCCAAGAGCATGAACACCCGCATCTGTCCTGCCCGCGCAGATATAGTTAGCAGATTTGGGGCTTTCTATAATCCTGAGGTTCCGAAGAGCTTTGAAGAGTTCTTTCTCCACTGTTTCAACACTAGGCTGAATCTGAGATCCATGAAACTCGGTGCCTATGTATGCAAGTTTTAAAGCGACTCTCATACAATCCCTGATTACTTGGTTTTTTTCTTATAATAGATTTCTCTTACAACTACCAGAAATATCACGAAGATGCACCCGAAAAGGAACCAGATCCCCGGATGAAGGGAAAGTGAATCATAAATCCCGTGTATCCCTCCGAGATGTGTAAGCCCTTCGGGAGGAACAGGGGGAAGTCCCTGGCCCGACTCCAGTTCTTCGGGAACAGGAATTTCAGCGCTATCAGCGTCCAGTGTTGTAGACTCCGTTTCCGAAGGCAGATATTCCTCCTCTGCTACTTCAACCTCCTGTTCTTCTACAACTGTTTCAGGGATCTCATTTACGATTTCATCTTTTGCAATAGAATGCTCGTCCAGAGCAGATCCCTGGCTTCCGGCTTCAGGCTTAAAGCTCTCTTCTTCAGAGCTCTCCATAATTGTTGCTTCCGGAGAGGTTCTGTTTGCCGGACCCGTAACTCCCATCCGCAGGGGGGCAGTGGCATCGATGATACTTTTTGCCCGCAGATAGGCTGAGAGGTATTCTATTCCTGCAGCTGCAAAGACTGCAGCACCTATTACTCCCATGTATTTTTGCAGCAGGCTTATTATGGAGAGTTTATCTATCGGATTTTTTGAAGGGACAAGGACAATCAGTTTTTCCACGGATTCATAGATCTTAACCTGGCGGCCTTTCTGGCTCCACTTAATCTGTTTGACTTTAATAAGGTCGGAGTCAACCAGGGAATCAAGGTTGTATTTGACCGTTGTCAGAGGAAGCTTCAGCTCTTCTGCAATATTCGTTGCAGACATGCTTTTCTTCCCCAGGAGTTCAAGTATCTTCAATGAGGTTTCGTTGGAGAGGATCTGAGTAATTTTTCTTGAATCTCCATTTACAGGGAGAACAAGAACCCTGTTATCCTGCTCTTCGAGTCCAGGACCCCTGGGAGATTCACCGGTTTCAGACAGACCGTCTCGATCTTCAAGCCCGTTCATGCTTATTTCCTGATTTAAAAACCTTTTTATCAGTATTTTTTAATTGTACTCTATACTGTACTTTACAACGATCTCAATATAAAGTTTTATTTTCTGAGCGTTATTATAGATCCACTACTATATTTATATATAGAATCCTGCCCTTAAGCTTAAATATAGCATTGTATATTCTAATCTAAATTTTTCGCTGGTAGCAATCATGATCACAAAACAGCAGGTTCTTGAATTTCTGAAAAATTACGATTTAGATAACATCACTATTGCAACAGTCTGTTCTCACTCAAGCCTCCAGATCTTTGATGGGGCGAGAAAAGAAGGCTTCAGAACTATGGGGATCTGCGTTGGTAAACCTCCCAAGTTCTATGAGGCATTCCCCAGAGCAAAACCTGATGAGTACCTTATTGTCGAAAGCTATGAAGACATAATGAACAAAGTTGAAGAGCTCAGGAAAAAGAATGTAATAATTATTCCTCACGGTTCATTTGTTGCGTATCTGGGTACGGAAAATTTCGCAGAGATGGCTGTACCTACCTTCGGGAACCGGGCTGTACTGGAGTGGGAATCAGACAGGAGCAAGGAACGGGAATGGCTGCTTGGAGCAGGGATCCATATGCCCGGAAAAATAGATGACCCTCGAGACATCAACGGACCTGTAATGGTCAAATACGACGGGGCAAAAGGAGGAAAAGGATTCTTCGTTGCGAAAACCTATGAAGAGTTCGATGAGCTCGTAGACCGCACCCAGAAATATACGATTCAGGAATTCATTACCGGAACCCGCTACTATCTTCACTACTTCTACTCCCCTATCAGGAACGAAGGGTATACATTAAGCGAAGGCAGCCTTGAGCTCCTCAGCATGGACCGCAGGGTAGAGTCCAATGCTGATGAAATCTTCAGGCTCGGTTCCCCCAGAGAACTCATAGAAGCAGGAATTCGCCCGACATACGTGGTTACAGGAAACGTGCCCCTTGTTGCGAGGGAATCCCTCCTGCCCCTGATCTTCTCTCTTGGAGAAAGAGTGGTCGAAGAGTCCCTTGGCCTTTTCGGCGGGATGATAGGGGCTTTCTGCCTTGAAACTGTTTTTACTGACGAGCTTGAAATTAAGGTATTTGAGATTTCCGCCAGAATTGTTGCAGGAACGAACCTTTACATTTCAGGTTCCCCCTATGCAGATCTTATTCAGGAAGACCTCTCAACCGGAAGGAGAATAGCGCAGGAAATCAAAGAGGCAGTCCGGAAAAACCAGCTGGATAAAATAATATCCTGAGCTTCCGGGTGTCCTGAATCTGCTGAAAAATCCTCAGCAGCTTTCAGGGAATTGATTTTTTGTAAATTCGGATCTGACTGACTCAGATTTGATTTTTAGGGGAATTAGCGTATCAAAACCGATTTCCTCTGTTTTATTGCCCTTCTTTTTTTACTCTGCTTTTTAACTATTTTTTGCTTCTTCTACTTCATTTACTATTGTTACATTATTTATTATTATTATTATTATTATCATTATGTATTATTGTTACATTATTTATTATTGTTACATTATGTATTATTGTTACATTATGTATTATTGTTACATTATGTATTATTGTTACATTATGTATTATTGTTACATTATGTATTATTGTTACATTATGTATTATTGTTACATTATGTATTATTGTTACATTATGTATTATTGTTACATTATGTATTATTGTTACGTTAATTACTTCATTTACATTTTATACTTCGTTTTTCTTAAACAGGAGATTTGTAACAGATCAGAACCCGTCCCATATCCTGATTTTTTTCCAGGGGGAATAATTTTTTCAGAGAGGAGGCGATCGGCTTTGTCTCCATAAATCTTTTTAGAAATCTCTCTGTAGTACATAAAAAGTTCTTTACCCCACTCGATTGCCTCACTTTCGGAACTTATTAGAAGGTTCTGATCGAGCTTTCCTTTTTTATTGAGAAGCATTAACGCCATAAACCTCTCGGTCACGGTAAGCGAAACCAGGGAAGATATGCCGTCATATACATAGAGATTCGCCCTCTCAGGGAGCAACAGTTCATCATATTCTTCAGAATGGGGGCTGGAGATCCGTTCAAAAAAGTTTTTTGTAAAAATAAAAGTAGAATCTGTCCTTTTCTTTAAAAAATCCTGATCAAAACCTGAGAAACAGGGCTGAAAAAAAGAAGAAAAATACATTATTTCCGTGGATTTTTTGAGGGAATTTATAAATTCTTCTGGGGGCTCAAACATCCTGTTAAGCTGGGGTTCGATTACCTCATATTGGGAGAGCATCTCGAGTTTCAAACGCAAAAAAGCAGGGATTCCTGTGAGGTCTTTCTGTGCCCAGTATTCAAGGTTATTTTCAAAGACCTCAATAGTTCCCAGAAGCGGAACCAGCTTCTCAGTAACGATCATCCCGACTGTTGAAAGCCTGTAAATTTTATTTTCCTGCCTGACCAGTCCCTTTTCGATTAGCTTTTTCATCTGAGGAAGAACCGCAGTACAGGAAGAGCCAAGAAGCGCTGTAATTTCCTCAATATTTTTTGGTCCTTCCTTAAGAAAAAGCAAAATTTTTCTTCTTTTATCCGACCTTAAAAGCAAATCTATCATTGTAGTTTTCTGAAGAGAATCCACAACTACCCACCACCATACTCCAGTGAATTATAAGCTGTTACAGATATACAGCTATCAGACACAGCTATCAGACTTGTCTCAGATTATCCATAAAAACAGTAGACCCTTACTGATATTTTGCCCTTGTCGAGCATAGCTGCTTCTATCATGAAACATGACTCCCCTTAAACAACAGTCTGCCAGGTGTAAAACTTCTCCCGTATTTTTGCCTGACAGAGAGACCCGATATAATTTGTAATCATATTAACAACTGCGCAGACTCAGGTATCAATTCTGCATAACTTACTTTTATCCCGCAGATAAATAAATATTTCTATCCAGATGGAGCATGCCATAAACTTATCTTAAATTGAAACGTTTTTCTAAAAAAATATGATTTTAAAAAGTTAAATGATTAAAAAATAACAAGTTAATAGTAAAAAATATAAATAAAAACATAAAATGAAGCTACAGGTCCGTTACTCAAAAAATACTGGAGGGCAGATTAAAAAAGTTGAAAAGGAACACTGTGGAGGGAAACTTAAAAATTAAGAATTTTATTTTACATGTTCAGAATAAATTATTTTAAGTAGTTTTCTATCAGATACAAACGTGATGCACGAAAGAGAGAGTAAAGATTTAAGACCTGCGTCTGGGGGAAAGTTCGGCGGGACACTGCGTGTCCTCGGTAATGAAGAAAACAACGGGGAAGGGCTTCTGTTTCTTGGGAACTATATGGCGCTCGACCATTCAAGGGGAGCTGACGTTTATCTCGATGCCCTGAAACCTCATGCCGTTTTGATCTGTGGAAAAAGAGGGTACGGAAAATCTTATACAATGGGCTGCATGCTGGAGGAGCTTGCATTTCTTCCTGAGCCTGTTAAAGGAAACCTTGCAGCCCTTATTATCGACACTATGGGGATTTTCTGGACGATGAGGACTCCGAACTCATCCGAAGCAGGAAGACTGAAAAGCTGGGGACTCCCTCCTGCAGGGCTTGAAATAGAGGTTTTCGTGCCAGCTGGGAATATTGAAGCTTATAAGAAACGAAACATAGAGGTAAAGCCTTTTTCGATCTCAATTCGGGAACTCTCAGGTAGCCAGTGGTGCAGGATTCTCAGGGTCGAAGAGGTTTCTCCCCTTGGAATTCTGCTTGTAAGAGTTGTCGAATCCCTGAGGGAGAAGGAAGACCCGTATTCTTTTGAAGATATTATTAACGAGATATTTCTGGACGAGAGATCGGATTCAGCATCAAAAGGGGCTGCTGAAAACTATTTCAGGGCTGTGAAATCATGGGGTCTGTTCTCCAAAGAAGGAACGCCCCTGTCAGTATTGATAGCAGGAGGCAGGACAACAATCCTGGATGTAAGCACCCTTGAAAACGAAAACGTCTGCGCTGCGGCAGTGTCGATTCTTGCAGGCAGGCTTTATGCAGAACGGCTTGAGGCAAGAAGGCTCTACGAAAAGAAACAGATGGGGGAAAAATTAGAAGAAAAAGAATTCCCCATGGTCTGGCTGTTTATAGACGAAGCCCATATTTTCGTACCTGCGAAAGCTGAAAGCCTTGCTTCCGAAGTTCTTATAAACCGATGCCTCCGGCAGGGAAGGCAGCCCGGTCTCTCCCTTGTACTTGCAACCCAGAGACCTGCAAGCCTCCACCCTGATGTTGTCTCGCAGAGCGACCTTCTTATCTGCCACCGCCTCACCTCAAGTGACGACATCCTCGCCCTTGAGAGTTCCAGGCCCCTTTATATGCAGGAAAGCCTCAGGGCATACCTGAAGAAAATGGGGAGCGAAAGGGGTGCTGCATTGATAGTTGACGACCATTCCGAATCTGTCCATATGGTCCGAATCCGCCCAAGAAGGAGCTGGCACGGAGGAGGAGAGCCAAGTGCACTCGACCCCTGCAAAAGGGAAAAAGAAGAAATAAAAATTCAAATCCCGGAGAAATTCAGATAAATTGAATCAGGACTTTAAAATAAGCATCTGTTTACCGAATTTCCAGGCAAAATAGCGTAAAACGTAAATAATTATTAAGCATTCGTTAACCTTTTTTTGATCATGTCAGAAAATAATTTTAAATATTACCTGTGATCTTCAAACCTGTGAGTTTAGCTGAGTTACAGGCTGTGAATATTATATCAATCAACAGCATTTAATTACAGCAAATTACTGGTGATTTCATGAAAGGAAGAGCCTGGAAATTCGGAGATGACGTGGATACGGATGCAGTGATACCCGGAAGGTACCTGATATTCAATACCCCGGGAGAGCTTGCTAAGTATACATTTGAAGGTGTGCGCCCTGATTTCGCAAAAAATGTTCATGAAAATGACATTGTGGTTGCAGGAAGTAATTTCGGCTGCGGGTCCTCGCGCGAACATGCACCCCTCGCCCTTAAAGGGTCAAAGGTATCCTGTGTGATTGCAAAGTCTTTCGCAAGGATCTTTTTCAGAAACGCGATCAATATCGGAGTTCCTGTCCTTGAATGCCCGGATACGGATAAAATAGATGACGGAGATGAACTCGAAGTAGATATTTCAACAGGGGTCATTCAGAACAGGACAAAAGGAGAGACCTATCAGGCAACCCCTCTACCGGATTTCGTTCGCGAAATCGTGGATGAGGGAGGACTTATAGAATATGCCCGGAAGCTGGTCTCTGAGCGCTGAAAAACAGGAAGCCTGTCCCGAAAAAATCCTGATCCACGTTTGACATCTCGCACTGAAAAGGCAGTTTTGCCTCTAAACTAGAAAGGAGTATAAACATGACGCAGTATAAGGTTCCCGTCCTCCCAGGAGATGGGATTGGACCAGAAATCATCGCCGAAGGCAGAAAAGTCATAGATGCTGCAGGCGAAAGATTTGGTTTTGATGTAGAATGGATAGAATATCCTCATGGAGCAGACCACTACCTGGAAACGGGTGAGCTGATCTCGGAAGAGACCTTAAAGGAATTATCCGGCTACCCTGCAATTTATCTTGGCTCCATAGGAGACCCGAGGATTGCCCCAGGTGTCCTTGAAAAGGGGATCTTATTAACTGCACGCTTTTACTTTGACCAGTACATTAACCTGCGCCCGATAAAACTCCTTGAGGGTGTCTGGACCCCGATAAAGGACAAGACATCAAAAGACATTGACTTTGTCGTGGTAAGGGAAAATACCGAGGACTTCTACATAGGCATTGGCGGCAGGGCAAAAAAAGGAGCGAGTAAAGACCTCCTTGAAGTCAAGAGGACACTTTACTCCGCAAAGTTCGGCCTCGACATCGAGACCGACAGCGAAGAAATAGGATACCAGATAGGCCTTATCTCCAAAGAGGGCACAAAGCGTGTTATTGAGTACGCTTTTGACCTTGCAGAAAACCGGAAGAAACACGTCTCATCTGTTGACAAGGCAAACGTCCTTTCCGACATCTACGGGTTCTGGAGAGAAGAGTTCAACGCAGTTGCCGAAAAGCATCCTGGTTTTACCACAGACTTCAACTTCGTTGACGCTATCACAATGTGGTTTGTGAAAAACCCTGAATGGTTCGATGTGGTAGTAACCCCGAACATGTTCGGAGACATCATCACCGACCTCGGAGCCATGATCCAGGGCGGCCTCGGACTCGCCCCGGGCGGAAACATTAACCCGAACGGCACAAGCATGTTTGAGCCCATCCACGGTTCAGCCCCTAAGTACAAGGGCCAGAACAAGGTAAACCCGATCGCAACAATCTGGGCAGGTGCAATGCTCATAGAACAGCTCGGAGAAAAGGAAGCCGCAGATACCATAGTCAATGCAATCCAGAAAAATATCCTGGACGGCAAAGTAAAGACCTACGATATGGGCGGCAAAAATACTACCTCAGATGTCGGAGACGACATTGCAAGGATAATAAAGGGAGAATAATTTAAACCTCCCTCCACTACATTTTCTTTTCTGAATAAAGTCAAGTTTCAAGGACAATTTTGAAGTAAACTCCAAAAATCTCCGGGCTATTATTACAATTACTGTTTTGTAGGGGTTACTGAGAAGCTAACATCTTCCGTTCATCTTCCCCTTTCTGGTTTTATAAATTGGGTCCCATACCTTAAATATGCAAATTTTTTCTTTCGTTAAAAGTTAAAATGCAAAATTTGCATATATAAATGAAAGAATAATAAACTTGAGTAATATAAACTTGAGTAATCATGGAGTATGAAGGGCGAATAATGAAGGGAAGCGACAGGTATGGTTTCGATCAGACCTTTAATAAGGGCGATAATCAAAGGATGCTTGAAATAGAAAAGCTCTGTCCCAGGGGGACGAAAAATGTGCAATGGGTGTGGATAAGAAGGATATCATTACCCGTTATAAAATGTACGATAACTGGGATGTATTTGTGGCAGAAGAGGGTGGGAAAGTTGCTGGCTGGATTGGTTTAACGTTAAAAACAACACCTGAACAAAAAGAAAAGTATGTGTACATTACTGAAGTGATGGTTGATCCGGCTTTTCAAAGGACAGGAATTGCCACAAGACTTATTAAAGAAGCGGAAAAGAAGGCGCAGGAAATGGAGGCGGCTTATGCTTACTGTTATATATACGAGCCAAACAAAGCCTCCCGGTTCTTATTTGAGAAGATGGGATATTCTGAAATGAGGAGTATCAAATTTCCAGGGATATCGACTTATAAGAAGCTGGATGTTCCTCCAGAATATTCAATAAAGCCTGTTGATACAAAGAAAATTAATGATGCAGTTAATCTCATTAACGAATACAACTCGGGATTCAGGCACTTCATGCCTTTTACCGCTCAAACTTTTGGATCACGTCTGAGATTCATTCCTGGATATGGACCGGAAAACTTCTGGACAGTCAGAGACAAAGAGAATAAAATCGCAGCCTGTGCAGGATTATGGGACAGTTCAGGACTGGCTCATTTATATTATGCCAGAGAGCCAGCAGCAATGAAAATGATGGCATCAGTTTTTGGAGCTTTAAGCCATATTACGAAAGTTCCAGAGTTTCCAGCTGAAGGAGAACATTTCAGGGTACTTTATATCGTGGATTACGCATTTGACAAGAGACAAAACGATGCTATGCTGGCGCTTCTTAAGCATTTGAATAATATCTCATTTGACAGGAGACAGGATTTTCTAATGGCTATGACAGATCCTGAGGATGATCTTCTTGCAATAACGAAAAAGCTAAAACCACAGACTGAAACCTGGAATGTGTTTGCCAGATCTTTCGAAAGGGAGCTCCCTGTTTTCAGCCCATTTTACGTTGATATCAGAGATATGATCCCCTGAGAGACTATTTCAGAATTATCCGTTTCAACCCTGTTCAGGGCAGGCAAGTTCGGATTGTTGAGTTTATGGAGTATTACCGCAGAGATCAGATATGGACTGGAGCAATTCTGCGATTTTCTTTTTCAGTTGCCTTTAAATCTCATAAAACTCCTACTAATCCTCTGATCGATGTGGCACGGAAAAAGCAATTTGAAAAGCCCCTGCACGGGGATAAGGAAAGCGTGCGCTTTGCGACCCCTGAGCCTATCGCCCGCTACAGGGCGCAGCGCTTGAAATGCGGAACTCTTGCTGATATCAGCTGCGGGATAGGAGGGCAAACCGTCTTTTTTGCGCAGCAGTGCGAGTTTGTATATGCAGTGGAAATCGACCCTAAAAAAATAGAATATGCGAAAAAGAACTGTGAGATGTACGGGCTTGACAATGTGAAATTCATCTGTGGGGATGCGCTTGATCCGAAGGTTATCGAGCAAATACCGGCAGTAGATGTTGTTTTTTCAGATCCCTTCCGCCCTGCCGAAGAAGATAAAAGGCAGGTCTCAAGCCTTGAACCCGGGATCCCGAATGTGCTTTCAGCCTATGGGGAAAAGACAAAGAATTTTGCCTTTGAAGCCCCTCCCCAGATGCCCCCGGAAAGGATTCCTTTTGACTGCGAGAAAGAGTATATTTCCCTGGATGGCCAGCTCAACCGTTTGACTCTTTATTTCGGTGATTTAAAACAGAATGAACGGCTGGCTGTAGCCCTGCCTGCGGGAGAAGGGCTGGTTTCACAATACGGACCGCTTCCAGAGATAAGGGAAACGGAAAAAATGAAACTCTTTGCCTATGAACCCGAACCTTCTGTTATTGCAGCAGAGCTTCTTCCTGAACTTATTGAATCCATGATGCAGATGGCAGGGCCTCTAATGGGAGCCTTCGAACTATTCAGGGTTGACAAAAAGAGGCTGTTAATAACCTCGGAAGCCCTTATAAAGCAGCCCATGATTAAAAACCACTACCTTATCCAGAAAATCTGTCCTTTTGATCCACGGGAGATTAATAAATTCCTGAAAGACAAAAACATTGGAAATGTCGTCCTTCGGGCGGGCGTAAAGCCTGAGGATTACTGGGAAGTCCGAAACGAAGTGGAAAAAGGGCTTGAAGGAAATAAGACTGTCCACCTTTTTGTAAAAGATGGCGTTGCAATCCTCTGTGAAGTGCTGTTTAAAGTCTGAAAAAGGAAAAAATAAGAGCCGGGCCTTAAAACCCGGTACCCTTTTTTGAATTCAGGCTCAAAAGATCTTAATTGAGCCTTCTTTAACTGATGTACTCATAGTAGATAGGCCTGACAATTAATGGCCTGTCAGGCTCTCAAGCTTCTTTGCAGGCTGCTGTTTTCACAAGCTCAAGACCTCTGGTAAGAGCGTCCTGAATCCTTGTGGGATCGGTTCCGCCGCCCATTGCAAGGGCAGGCTTTCCTCCTCCGCCTCCGCCGACAATCTTTGACATCTCGCGGACAAGGTTACCGGCATTAACACCGCATTTCATGGCTTTTTCTCCGGCAGATGCCACGATCTTTACCCCTTCAAAATCGCTTGCGAGAAGGGCGACCACATTTTCGGTCTTGAGGAGTTCGGTAGCTATCTTCTGGAGTTCAAGGGAATCTGCCCCTGAGACCTGTTCGGTGATAACCTTCAGACCTGAAACCTCGGAAGCATCCCCAAGCATCCTGTAAACTCTGGAACGGGCAAGCTCTTCTTTGAGCCTTTCATTTTCTTTCTTGAGGTCTTTCCATTCCCCGAAGAAACGGTCAACACTTACCGGAAGGTGTTCCGGGGGTACGCTCAGGGTCTTTGAAGAGTCAACAAGGAGAGACTCTAGTTTCTGCATGGCACGCACGGCTGCTGTTCCGGCTGCGAACTCGATCCTTTCCACACCGTCCTGAATCCTTTCAGTCTTCAGGATTTTAATAGGCCCGATAATGCCGGTGCTTGTACAGTGAGTCCCACCGCAGGCTTCGACATCGTCTCCTACCTTTACAATCCTGATCTTCTCTCCTGGAGGCACTCCGCCCTGATAAAGCCCGAAACCATAGACCTGTTCAGCCTCAGTTCTGGGCATCCATTCAGTAACCACACGTTTGTTTTCCATAACAGTGCGGTTAGCCAGAAGCTCTATCTGCCTGATTTCTTCAGGGGAGATGTGTTTATAATGGGAGAGGTCAAGCCTCGAATGGTCCTCGAATTTCTGGGCACCAGCCTGCCAGATGTGTTTTCCGAGAACCTTTCTGGCTGCATCATTTACAATATGGGTTGCTGTGTGGTGCCTTGCAAGGGTCATTCTGCGTTTTTCATCTACCTTGCCGGTAATAAGCTCGCCTTTAGTTATAGCGAGTTCCTTTCCCGGATTCTCAATTGTATGAAGGATTACACCTTCATAGACCTGAACATCCACAACCCGGTAAACAGTATCTTCGGCAACTATGGTTCCGATATCTGCAGGCTGCCCTCCTCCTTCCGCATAGAAGAAAGTGTTGTCCAGTACGACATGGTTGTCAAATACATCAAGGACAACTGCTTCAAATTCAAGGCGAGTGGGCTCGTCATAGAAGCGGCGCTTGGTCTTTGGAAGGTGCTTGAGCCTCTCTGCATAAGGGATTACTTCTTCTTCCTTTTCTTCAGCTTTGTTATGAAGCTCACCGATAATCGAATAGAAATTGTCAGGGAACTCAACGCCTACCCCTATTTCAGCTGCAACTTCTTTTGCCATCTCCGGGGGAATTCCGTGCGAATCGTAAAGTTCGGTTAACTGAGACAGAGGGATTTTTTCGCCTGTCTTCTTGAAATGGGATGCCGACTTCTGAATGATCCTGCGGCCCCTTTCCATGGTTGTATTGAACTTTTCCTCCTCTGACTCCAGGATATCCTGAATTACAGGGAAATTTTCCCTGAACCCTGGGTACTCTGGCATGTTCTTTATGTGCATGTCCACAATTTCGGAGAGTGGAATCCTGATATCAAGGTCTTTCATCATGCGCAGTGTCCTTCTCAGGACAAGACGTGCGAGATATCCTGCTTTAACATTCGAGGGAATAATTCCGTCTCCGAGCATGAAGGTAAGACAGCGGGTGTGATCGGTGATTGCATAGACTTTTTCCACGGGCTCCATAATAGCCGAGAGTTTATCCACTGTCATCCCTATGCTGGAGGCAACCTTTTTTCTGAGTTCCATCAGGTTTGCCTTTTCACTGACGTCCATAAACCCTGCTAGGCGGGCGTTTTGTGCCAGGATATTTGCATATTCTGAGTCGTTCAGTTCGTGTTCTATCCCTGCAAGCCCCATGAGTTCGTTTACTATTCCCGGGAAAAGGGCATCATAAATTGTAGGGGAACCTCTGGAAGCCCAGACAAAACGCTCAAGGCCATACCCTGTATCCACAATATAGTTGTCCATCTTAGAGTAGGTCTCGCCTTTAATCTCGATATCTCCCTTTTTGTCTGTCTTCAGGTCCATGAAGACAAGGGTTGCAAGTTCAAGCCCGTGAACAATGACTTCCACACAAGGTCCTGCATTGCCTCCTCCTGCCCAGGGCTCTTCTTTATAGGTTACTGCAAGAGGGTTTACCTTGAGAGAGTTTAAGAGCTCATCACAGAGTTCCAGAGTGTGCTCTTTCCAGTAAATTTCGTTGTCTCTTCTGTTAAAAGCATGATGAGCCATCATTTCAAAGTTTGTCAGGTGGCGTCCGCTTCTGCCCACGGAGTCAAGGTCATTTAACCGGATACAGGGCTGGGAAATTGTCAGGGGGTTTGCTGGAGGCGGCACCTGTCCTGAAGTTACGAAGGGCTGGAAGTCTGCAATCGAAGCTATGGTAAGGTATATGTCGTCTCTCCAGCGGGCAACCACAGGATAGCGGTTTATTCTTGTATGCCCTCTAGCTTCAAAGAATGAAAGGTAATATTCGCGCATCTCTGAGATATTGAATTCCCTGGAAAATACAGGGCTTCCTATGAAGGAATAAGGGTCGCAGGGCGCATCTCCACACGTATTTCTTTCAGGGTCACGTGTCCAGAAGAATGTGCCACACTTCTGGCACTGCTTCCGGACAAAACCGTTGTTTTTGAAAAAGTCAAGTTGGTACTCATCTTCAAGCATAGTAATCTCTCCGGATGGTGGGTGTGATCTGCCCCGCTGTATTTCGAAACAAAAAGAAAGCAGAAGATTCCCAGCGCAACCGATTCAGGGGTTTCAGGCATTTTAGTGCTATATGATGATTTTTAATCGAGTTTATCCGTTAATTTTTCAGGTACAGCGGTATGAAATCAATCTCATAATAATGAGATCAGGCGGATTTATATACGAATAAACTTTTACAGTTAGTTGTTTTTCAATATAAGCTTACATAATACTGGGGAAATATATAATAATGCCATATAATAATTGATATTTAAACAGGTTCACAATAACGAACCTTAACTATTAGAGGTACTTCTATACAAAAACCTTATTCTTCATTACAAAAAATAAGAGTGTGTCCTCTGCCTCCGGGACATGTCCCTTTCTGAAGAGCCGGAAAAACGAGATTCAGGGGAAAGCTAAAGGAGTAAGGTTCTGCCTTTAAGTAAGGCTGTTCCCCGGAATCTTACCTGTACAGCACAACTGTCCTGCCGCGTACATCAATAAGCGTGGACCTTGTTGCTTCGGCAAGCTCATCTGCGATAGTTTTCAGGTCTTTTCCTTCTTCTGCGCTTTTGAGTACTTTGACCTTTACGAGCCTGTTGGCTTTTATCTGTTTATTCAGTTCTTCAATCAGGGTGTCGGTGACCCCATTCTTTCCAATGTTAAGAATAGGACTTATTTTGTTTGCTTCGGATTTCAGCCGGTATAATTTTTCTTTCTCCATTGCCCTTCCTCCATAACCAGTGATTAAACTCGCCTGCCAGTTATAAAAAGCTCACACAACCAGTGTGATGAGATATGTACAGCGTCAATGAAATAATTCTTTTTTACCTAAAGAAATTCATTTCTTTTAAAAATGAAATTCATTTACTTTAAAGATGAAATTCATATTTACTTAAAGCCAGTTTACCCTGGGATATAATTCCACCCATTCTCACCAGCAACTATATCAAAGTTTCCCGGTGAGCCTATTTCAGATTACAGCCTTCTTCCGGTATTACTGTTAATTGCGTGGTTTACACATTTGTTGCAGCTTCCTGAGTAAATATATACCGAAACTGGATGAGTATTTCAAATAATTTCGACATCTTTATCATCAATCTGGTATTCATTAACGCTATAGAGAACCAAAACCGGAAAAAAAACCTCTCTTCTATTTCCGGGCGGCGATAATAAATGAACCCAAACTTGCTTGATTTGATCCTGTTTTCAGAGAAAAGAAAGGCTTTTCTCATGCTCCTGAGAGAGGGACCGAAGAATACCCAGGAGATCCTTGACAGGCTTAAGGTTCCAAGAACAGCTCTTCTTCCCCAGATAAAAAAGCTTAAAGAGCAGAACCTGGTAATTCACGAAGAAGGAGTCTATCGCCTCAGCCTGATAGGAGAGATCATTATAGAAAAGATGCAGCCTCTTCTCGATACTCTGGAAGTTTTTGAAAAACAGGAAGAGTTCTGGACAGACAGGAAACTCACTCCTATCCCCCCTCATCTTATTAAACGGATCAGTGAACTTGGGAATTACCGCCTTATAGAGCCTGACCTGAGCCATACTTTTGACCTTAACCCTGAATTTGTGAAAAATGTCTCTAACTCAAATCATATCCTTATGTTTTTCTCCTATTTTCATCCTCAATTCCCTTCCTTCTTCCTTGATCTTGCCAGAAGAGGCACTGAAATTTCCCTTGTCCTGAGTGAGTCCGTATACGCCAGGCTCGAAGAGGATTTCAAAAAAGAAGAAAAGGAACTCCTCAAAATGGAGAATACAGGTCTCTTTATTCTGGACGAAAAGGAAGTGGAAATCCCTGCAGTTGTTGTATCTTCCGATAAAATAATGCTTATGGGGCTGTTTAACGAAAGTGGAAGGTTTGACAGGCAGTATATAATCAGTTTTGAAGCAGGAGCAATAGAATGGGGAAAAGAGCTGTTCGAATACTTCAGGGATATGAGCAGGGAAATTAAAAATGAAGAAAAATAAGGGTTTTTTGAGCCTGCTGTCAGAACCTCAAATTAAAGCTCTAAAGTCACGAGTATCCTGCTTAATTTATCATGAACCTCAAATTAAAGCTATTTTTGATACTTCTGAGTATGAAGTTTTCAGGCAAATCCCTTAAATGAAAATTTTTAGATAAGCCGTTTTTAAATGACTCTGTTTTTACTGAATTTGTCTAAAAACCCCTGGAGGACTGGTCACCTGGGCGGGCATAATAGTGCTTGAGCTTATATTTAGGATACCTGGCTGCCAGTGTTCTGCCGGGAGAAGCCCCTACCTTCATACTTGAAATGCCTCCGCTCAGGGTTCCAAAGCTTTCAAACATAGCCGTTAAGACCTACGGTACTTCCTTGAAGTCCTGCCCCTCTTTGTGCTGGCAAGCATGCTGATATGGATAGACAGGCTGACCGGGCTCTTTGCCTTTGCCCTGAAAATTATGGAATAACCTACAGTATGGATCGGGCTGCCTTCCCAGACTGCTGTGTTTTCCTCTTCGGCTTCTTCAGGAGGGACTTCGGGGCAGCAGGGCTCTACGGAATGCATGACGCCGGCTTGCTGACAGGTGTACAACTTGTGGTTGCAGCAATTACCCTGACCCTCTTTATGCCCTGCATTGCCTAGTTTATGATGACAGTAAAGGAGAAAGGATTTAAAATGGCACTTGCAATCTCGGGGTTCATTTTCCCCTCTGCCCTCCTTGCAGGCTTTATCGTAAATACCCTGATGACAGCTCTGAGGGTGAAACTATGAATTGCCCCCTCTGCGGAAGCGAATTTGAAAAAGCAGATGAATCGAAATTCACCGGCTGTGGAAGACTGCACAACTGCAACAGGCAGTGCTGCCCTTCCTGCGGGTACGAACTTGTAAAAGAAGCAAAGGTAACACAGATTATGAGGAGTCTCTTTAAATGATATCGAAAAAACCAGAATGCCTGAATGCCTCTCTAAAAACTGCCACACTTTCCGCAATGGAGCCCAGGAAAAAAGGAAAGATCCCCCATCCGGATACAAAAAACAACGGGATTTTGCAGAAACTAATATCAATGGGCAGCCTGCCCGGAATGCCTGTCACCCTGCTCAGGCGTTCCCCGTCGTATCTTTTTGAGGTAGATCAGACCAGGTATGCCGTGGACAGGGAAATTGCAAATCATATCTACGTCAGCTACTGATTTGCCTCCAATAAAAGGCAAAAAATTTTATTTATCTTGAAGAAAAATATGCAAAGGCATTCATTTACGTTCTCCAAGGAAAACCATCATCCCTGCAGGTGAAGCTTCTTTGTAGATTTCCTCCAGCACTTCAAGCAAATCTTCTTCGCCACGCCAGAAAGGGAATTTTCCAAGCCTTTTTGGAAAGGAGGCTTGAACCTGAGGGATATGAGCCTCAAAGGAGGGGCTTTTTTCCTCTCCAGTACTTTCAGGGAACCTTCCCCAGAAAGCTTCAGGGTTAAGGGGCAGAGGTTCAGGAGAAACAGGAGAGATTTCAGCTTCGAGTACTGTTCCGGTTTTATCATCAGTCCTTTCTGTAAGAGCCTCCGCTTCTGCTACCCGATCCGCAGTTTCCGGAACAAATCCCTTTCCGAGAATGGACATAAAATCATCCATGTCCACGCCCCTTAGCTTAAAAATAAGGAAGGGATCCCTATCGAATTCTTCCCCGAGCAGGTAGTAGACGGCTGCAATGTGCTTGCAGGGGTTTGACCAGTCAGGGCAGGAGCAGTCTGTTTCAAGATCGTCGAGTGTTTCAGGGAAGAGGGAGAGGCCTATTTCCTTAAATGCGGAGTCGATGTCTTCCGGCATCTCACCTGCGAGGAGCTTTGCCGCAAAGATAGGTTTCAGAGCAAGTTTTTCTGCAAGGAGATCCCATTCGGAACCTGTAAGGGTCCGAACTTTGATCGTTACCGAATAGGGTCTGGGGTCTGAACCCTGGACTTTAGCCCTTACAAGCCCTGTATCTATTTTTATAGAGGTTACCTGACCTTTACGGGCATAACTTTTTCCACGGCTTAACCTGGCTCCCAAATTAAAGCTTTCAAGGGTTTTTATCCAGCGTTTTGCCCACCAGCTCTGGACAAAACTTCCACGTTTGGACTTTGCCTTGATGCCTCCTTTGACCTCAATTGGTTTTATGGGCTCATAATAACCATAGCCGTCCCAGTAAGCTGCCATTTTATTCACCTACCGCTTCTTCTCTAAGAGCAAGAATATCCTTCAGTTCATCGTTGGAAAGCTCTGTCAGCCAGTCTTCACCTGTCCCAACAACGTTCTCTGCGACCTGCACTTTGCGTTCGATAATCTCATCGATTTTTTCTTCAAGCGTACCTGCGCAGATGAATTTATGGACCTCAACGTTTTTCGTCTGGCCTATACGGAATGCCCTGTCTGTAGCCTGGTTTTCAACAGCCGGGTTCCACCAGCGGTCAAAGTGGAAAACGTGGTTTGCCCCTGTGAGGTTAAGCCCCGTGCCGCCGGCTTTAAGGGAGAGGACAAAAATAGGGAGGTATTCTTTTCCTTCCTGGAACCTCTCAAGCATCCGGTCTCTCTGCTTCCTGGGGACCCCGCCGTGCAGGAAAAGGACTTCACAGCCAAAGCTTGCTTGCAGGTGTTCTTTCACCATTTTGCCCATCTCCGCAAACTGGGTAAAAACAAGGGCTTTTTCCCCGTTTTCCAGGACTACATCCAGCATTTCGGTAAGCCTTGCGAGTTTTCCGGACCTGCCGGGGATAGTGGAGTTGTCCTTCAAAAACTGCGCAGGGTGGTTGCAGACCTGCTTGAGCCTGGAAAGGGCAGACAGGATTATACCTTTCCTCTGGATGCCTTCTTCGGCTCCTTCAATCGCTTCTCTGATGTCTTCAAGGACTGCAGCATAGAGGGAGGCCTGTTCTTTTGTCAGCGTACAATAGGTCTTCATCTCCATTTTTTCCGGCAGGTCGGAGATAATCGAAGTGTCAGTCTTCAAACGGCGAAGGATGAAGGGACCTGTAATTTCTTTCAGCCTCCTTGCAGCCTCCTGATCCCTTTCTGCCTGAATGGGGATAAAGAAATTCCGCTTGAAACCCGCCTGACTTCCGAGGAAGCCGGGGTTTAAAAACTCCATTATGGACCAGAGGTCTCCCACGTTATTTTCAACCGGAGTCCCTGTAAGAGCTAAGCGGTAATCGGATTCAAGAGCCCTGGCTGCCTTTGCCTGTTTGGTTTCCGGGTTTTTGATGTTCTGGGCTTCGTCAAGTACAACTCCTGCCCAATGAACCTCTTTTAAAAATTTAAGATCCCGCTGCACAAGGCCATAGCTTGAGATGACAATAGCATGATTCATGGCTTCCTTCTTGAATTCCTCTTCCTTTTTCCGGCTGGTCCCGTGGTGGACCATTACCGAAAGTTCTGGCGTAAAGCGGGAAGCCTCTTTTTTCCAGTTGTTGATAACAGAGGTAGGACAAACCAGAAGAACAGGTTTTGGGGCCTTACGTCCGTCAACTTTTTCTTCAATCTTTTCTTCAGCCGGTTCTTCAATCTTTTCTTCAGCTTTCTCTTTAGCCTGTTCCAGGTCGTGCTGAATAAGAGCAAGAGTCTGGACGGTTTTACCAAGCCCCATATCGTCTGCAAGGCAGGCTCCTATACCCCACTGCCTCAGAAAAGCCAGCCAGGAGTAACCTCTGAACTGATATGGCCGAAGGGTGCCTGAAAAGCCGTTGGGAGCAGGAAGTTCTTCAAACCCGGTTTTGTCTTTTAAGCGGCTGATTAATTCTCCAATCCATCCGGTTGCATTGAGCCCTTCAACGTTCACACCATCGGCTTTTTCGGAAACTCCCACTGCCAGTTTTAGAACTTCACGCAGACTTGCTTCACCGTTGGGATTTTTCTTCCAGAACTCAAGGGCAGCCCTGATTTCCGCATCGTTTACCTCAACCCACTGCCCGCGGAATTTCACAAGCGGAGCTTTAAGCTTTGCAAGAGCCTGCAGTTCTCTGACTGTCAGTACCCTGTCTCCAAGGGCGATTTCCCAGTCAAAGCTGACGATTTCATCGAGTGTAAGCCCGTATCCGGCCTGCAACTTCTTCTTGCCCTTAACATTAGCCTGGGCTTTTAAGTGTGTCTTTGTACCTTTACGGGTCCACCAGCCAGGGAGAAGTACCCCGAAACCGGCCTGACTTAAATTCGCTGCACTTTCAGTCAGAAAGCGGTAAGCCTCTTTAGTATCAAGGGAATATCCAGATGGGTTGGGAGCTTCAAGACTCGAAGCAATTCCTGCACTTATACTGGAAGCCTGTCCAAGGGAAGATAACAGGAATTGGCGAATGTTTTTCACATCGTATTTTTTCAACGGGCTGCCTTTTTTTGGCTTCCAGGCTTCTTTTACAGGGATCAGAAGGCTCGGGTCTTCGTAGGACTGAAGCATATAACGGACGTACCAGAGCCCTTCGGGAACTTCTATATCAGCTATCCCTTCCCTGCCTTTTTTAGTATCTCTTTTCCCGGCTTCATTTTCTTCTATTTCTTCGGTTTCTTCAGTTTCTTCGATCTCTTCTTCTAAAGCCGGTTCTTCAAGACGGAAACAGAACCTGAAAGGAGAAGTGGTAAGGATGGTGAGTGGGCGCTGCCATTCGCGGGTCCGGGCCGCAAGCTGCAGAAGTTCGTTTTCGTCTCCATAGATCAGCCCTTCAGGGCTTCTAAGAGCAGAAACCCAGGCATCATGGACGCTATCAAAGGATTTTCTTTTGCGCGTCTCTTTTGCAAGCTTTTTTTCCCCGATCTCGGACCGGACTATCCAGTCGAGAGAGTCTTCAATAAACTGCTTTGCCGCTAAAGCAGCAGGCATTTCCGGCGGCATGGAAGAGGCTTCAGGAGCAAGAGCCCTTGCAGCAGGAGGCATTTGCTTTGCAAGTTTTGCCAGCTTTCCGGCATCTTCGCCGGAAAATACGGGTTCCCAGAAAGCCCTGTACTCTCCTTCCCCGCCCCTGACGCCAGGCAAATATTTCTGCCCTGCTACCAGCGAGCCTGCAAATTTCAGGGCATCTGCCCACCAGAGAAGGTCATTTCCCGAGATGATACCGGGAGCCAGAACCTTTTTTTCCATACAGGTGCAGAGGAGAACAATAGCTTCTTCAGCTTCCAGAGGATATGCGTGAACAGTACAGGGAGCCAGTGCAGGTTCTGCTTTCGAATCCGAAATTTCAGCAACAAGAGGGCTGGAAGGGACAGGATTCCCTCCGATAGTTGGGGTCCAGACGTTGATTTTCTCCGCCTTTTTCCGGTCAGTACTGCCCAGCAGCAGCTCAAGGGCAGAAGACAGGTTTTCAAAGCCCGAATCGTAAGGGTAAGGTTTTACGATAGGGGTTTTAGGCTTTCTCCCGCGCCGAACAACCGGAGTTTCATTTTCTGCCGGGCTTTCACCCCATAAGAAGAACTGTTTTCCAACTCTTCCTGCATGAAGAATTATCATATAATTGGATAAAGAAGGAAGATATATTAAAAATGATAGGGGGAAGCTGTTTTAAAGCTCCATTGATTCTACAATAGATATTCCGGAAAAGTTCCGGCTTATAATTCCAGCTTATTATTGGTGGGTCTCTTTTGTCTGATTTTTGAAATTGGAAGATTTCAGCAGTGTAATATAGGACAAGTTGAAAATACTTCAATAGGTCAGAACTTTAAGCTGACCAAGAACTGAGTGTCGAGGATTTGAGTGTCAGTTTGTCCTACAAATTTTGATGAAAAAGTAGAATGCCCGTTCGTTGACAGGAAAGAGTTCATCGAAGCTTATGAAAAAGCATTCCCGCTTTATCGAAGAGCACCGGAAATAGCCGAAAAAAGTTGGGACAAAGTCATCCCACTACAATAGAAATAAAAAGTAATTATAGCAGGCTTGTTTCAGAGATGAATGAAGAAAATGAAGAGAAATGATTTTTGAGATTTCGCAGTCAGTATTTAGATCGCTATTTTTTCAAGCTCATTTCTTTACAAAATCCTATCATCTTCACTTATCAGTTTTATTCTCTAACATGCCTGACAATATGCCCGGCTTCGGGAATGATAATTTTAGAAAGGGCAAGCTTCACAGCATTTGGCGACCCCGGCAGGCAGAATACAGCTTTTCCTTTAATCACGCCTGCTGAAGCTCTGGTCAGAATTACCGACGTGCCAATTTCTTCAAGGCTCTTGTACCTGAAAAGTTCCCCGAAACCAGGGATGTCTTTTTCAAAAAGAGGGGCTATGGACTCGATTGTAAGGTCTTTCGGAGCAAGTCCCGTGCCTCCGCTTGTTATAACGATGTCTGCAGAACTTTCAAGCGCGAAAAAAATGGCATCCAGAAGTGAATCTTTTTCGTCAGGGACAAGCCTGTAGAAAGAGACTCTGTTTCCTGCCGCCTCAATAAGTTCTTTCATAACTTTTCCCGAAAGATCTTCTGCATCATCAGGAGAAGCCGGATTTCCGTATTTCTCGTACCTTGAGGTTGAAATTGTGATTAAAGCGAAAGAAAAAGATTTTTTGGCATCTTTTTTGTGAATTTCGGGTGTAGATTCTTTCATGAAAACGGCACTCTCCGATATATTAAGATTATTCTCTTCCTCTGAGTTTTCTGTTAAGTTCCTACGATATTATATTTATATTACAGTTTTCGTGTAATTTTTATTCATTCTAATTCTTACTCTTTCCAATGTTTACTCTTACTAATTCTTACATTTTAATGCTTACTTTTCCTCTGTATATTCTGACCAGTAAAATTACTTGCCTGCCCATATTTTAATAATCTATCAGTCCAATCCCCGGTTATGCGTATAATTGCGACTGACGTAGGGACAGGTACGCAGGACATCCTGCTCTTTGATTCTGGAAAAGAGGTAGAAAACAGCCTTATAATGGTAATGCCTGCTCCCACACAGGTGGTTGCGGAAAGAATTCATAGAGTAACGAAAGCAGGAAAGGCGCTTGTGCTTACCGGAACCATAATGGGAGGGGGACCTTCGGCATGGGCGGTCCGCAAACACCTGAAAGCAGGGCTTCCCGCATATGCTACCGAAGCGGCTGCTCTGACCATCCACGATAATCTTGAGAGGGTGAAAGCTTTCGGAGTCCAGATTGTTACGGAAGAAGAGGCAAAAAGACTTGCAGATTCGGGAGAGGCTCTGAAAATTGTAATGCAGGACTTTGACCTGTATGCGGTTTCATGTGCACTTTCGAATTTTGAGGTCAGGATGCCGGAAAACTATGCTGTGGCAGTGCAGGACCACGGGAACGCTCCGGATAAGAGCAACAGGGTCTACAGATTTGAACTTTTAAGGGAACTCATCGAGAAGGGGGGAAAGCTAGAAGACTTTGTTTATAGGCCCGAAGAAATACCGCAGGCATTCACCCGCATGAAAGCCCAGGCAGATTCGCTTCTTAAAGCAACCGCAGACATTAATACGCGGGCAGTTTTTATGGACACAGGACCAGCAGCGGTATTTGGGGCCCTTACCGATCCGGCAGCAGTCCAGCCTTCTATTGTGGTAAATATAGGGAACGGGCATACTCTGGGGGCACTTGTGGATGAGAACAGGATCACGGCTGTTTTCGAGCACCACAGTTCCAGAATGGACCCGGAAAAGCTTCAGGACTACATTATCAGGCTTGCTGACGGGAAACTTGGTTTTGATGAAGTTTTTGAGGACGGAGGGCACGGTGCATATATAAAGGAAGTCCCCGGGTTTGGACAGGTTCGCTCGATAATGGTTACAGGTCCCAAAAGGGGGATGCTTGAAAAGCTTTCATCCCCGGAAATAAGGCAAGAAATCTCAAAGAAACTGCACTTTGCCGCACCTTTCGGAAGTATGATGCTTTCAGGCTGTTTTGGGCTTCTTGCGGGATTCCTTGAGAAATACCCGGAAACATCAATAAAACTTATAAACCACTAAGTAGTAGGGAGTAAGTCACCTAAGCCCGGGATATATAAAATTTAAGGGATTGTAAAATTTCAGGTATGAAATTCCCTATCGGAGAACCGGGCGATGCAGAAGTTTCCTGCCAGAACCTGCACGGGCAGGTTTACAGATAAATGTAAATACAGGCAGGTATCTCTATATGCACATATCTCCATACTCAATGGTTTGCAAGACAGTTTTTTACGAACTTGAGGCAAACGTTTATAAATGGTTATAAGTGGAAAATAAGTGGAAAAAGCTTCCACGCAAGGTTTTATCAAAATCATCACTTTTCAGGAGAATCAGATTAATGGTACGAAAGCCAGGAAGTATGTACAGAAACGTGAGGCAGCGCTCATTTACCAGAAGAAAATACATGGGCGGTGTCCCCGGAAGCCAGGTTATTCACTATGATATGGGAGACAAAGCAAACACAACTTTCCCTGTAAAAATTTCTCTGGTTGCAGAGGAGAAATGCCAGATCAGGCACACTGCACTTGAAGCAGCCCGTATTACAGCAAACAGGCACCTTGTTGCAGACGCAGGAAAGATGGGCTTTTACATGAAGCTCCGTGTTTACCCCCACGAAGTACTCAGGGAAAACAAGCAGGCAACAGGCGCTGGTGCTGACCGTGTATCCAGTGGAATGCGCAGGGCTTTTGGAAAGAACGTCGGTACCGCAGCAAGAGTAAACTCGATGCAGAAGCTCTTTACAGTAGCTGTTGAGAAGCAGAACTTCCCGGCTGCAAAGAAGGCTCTCTGGCACGCAGGACAGAAGCTGCCTACACCCGTCAGAATCGTTATCGATGAAGGCGCAGAACTCGTACAGTAAGCGGAAAGAAGCCGTAAAATTACAAGGGAGTCTAAAGAATGTATGATTACGAAGAGCTTTTGAACCGTGCAATGTCAAAGATGCCGGACACAGAGACTACTGACGCTCGATTCGTAATCCCTGAACCCAAACTCTTTTCCGAAGGCAAAACCACAATTCTGGATAACTTCGGAAATATTGCAGACACCCTTAACCGGGACCCTGACCACCTGATGAAATACCTCACCAGGGAACTGGGGACTGCAGGGAAGATAGAAGGCACACGTGCAGTCTTCCAGGGCAGGTTTACAAGAGCTCAGCTTTCAGACAATATTCAGGCATATGTTGACGAATACGTTATGTGTTCGGAATGCGGACGCCCGGATACCCAGCTTGTCAGGGTAGACAGGGTTCTTGTCCTGAAATGTTCTGCTTGCGGAGCACATAGACCTGTCAAAAAGAGAAAGGTAAGCAACGTTGTTGTCAGGGAAGCCATCGAAGAGGGCGGAACCTATGAACTCCGGATAGATGCCGTTGGGTCCAAAGGTGACGGGATAGCAAAAATAGACAAGTATACAGTCTTTGTGCCCGGAGCCACAAAAGGCGACGTGGTAAAAGTAAAGATAAAGAAGATCAGCGGAAACCTCGCCTTCTCGGAAAGGGCTTGAGGTCCAGGCTTTTTATTTTAAAGAGGCAGTCCAGGCCGACTACTAATCAGTTATCGAGCTTGGACAGCTTAAGTCCTCATTTTCGAAATTGATAAACTTAAACTGATTTTGTTCTTAACCTGACATTTTCATACTTAACAGCTGTATGTATCCAGAATTATATTTGGTAATTATCTTTTTTAAAGATTTTATTATCTTCTTAAACCGGCTTGAAACGAATTGCTGGAATAAAACGACTGATGTTGTTTTCAGAAAAGACAGATATGATTTAAATAAGTATTAAGAGATATTTAAAAGATATTTACAGGATATTTAGAGAATATTTAGAGAATATTTAGAGAATATTTAGAGGATATTTAGAGGATATTTAAGAGATAGACTTAAAATATAGATTATTTTAGGTTTTGTCAGTTAAATCAGAAAAACCGTACGAAATTAGATGTGAGGAAAAATGACTCCTGAAAAAAAGAATGTGCCGGACTTCCCCACAAAAAATAAGAATATAGAAATTTTCTCCATGCCAGGGCTGTCTGTAAACCTTCAGCAGCGTGAAGGAATGACCGTAAAACTTACGGCACAGGGGACTCTGAAATCCGCCTGTATCCCTGTACTGAAAAAGATGAACTCACGCTTACAGGAAGAGAAACCGGCACTTGTACAGGAAGACAGCTTCATTCCCTCAGCCTGGCTTCCTCCCATACCCGGACCTGCTTTTAAACGGCTTATTTTCGCAGAAGTCCAGATAGCTCTGGGAAAATATATTCCTGAAACCGTTACCATTGAAATTACCCGCCAGAACAGTTCAAGGTACCCCCCAGGAGCGGTCGCTGACGAACTGGATACAGACACAATTAAAAGAGTAATAGATGAAGCGCTGGACCTTGGCACATTAATTATCAGTTTTACCGAGAATGACCCCCTGCTGAGGGAAGAGATCTTTGAACTTATTGAATATGTGGACAAAAAACGCGCTATAGTTAACTGTTCTACATGGGGTACGGACTTCACAAAAGAAACTGCTCTCCGTTTGAAAAAAGCCGGACTTCACTCCCTCATGGTCGGCGTTTATTCGACTGACCCCCAGAAGCATGATGCGGTCCGAAAATCCGAAGGCTCGTACGATCGGGCGATATCAACCATAAAACTGGCTCTTGAAGCAGGGCTTCTGGTTGTTATGACAACTCACGCCTCTCCTTCAAACATGAAAGAACTTCCCGCTCTCTATGCACTTGCATCGGAACTTGGGGTTCATGAATTTTCAGTCTGGGAATCAATGCCGAAAAGAAAAGGAGAGTCTGTGATTACTGACAGAGACAGAAGAGCAATCCTTGAAATGTATCACAGGATTAATTCTGCCCCGGAAGGCCCTCGAATGTTTTCAAATACTTATTTCGAAGGGCAGATGATGGGTGCGATGGCAGGCAGGCGCTGGATGCATGTGACCGTAGACGGAGACGTAAAACCAAGCCCTTATCCCCCATTCAGGTTCGGAAATGTTAAAGAAGTACCCTTAAAAGAAATCTGGCAGAGGATCAGAAGTTATCCTTATTTCCAGAGGCAGAAAAACCTCAGTCCCATGCACGACCCTGAGTTTATGGAATTTGTCGATAAAATTCCAGAGGAGGCAAAACTGCCCTATCCTTTTGAAAAGATTTGCGAGAAATAATCTGAAGGTTGTCTGCTGTATGAACTTTTATTTATGAAAGTTTTCTTTGCATTTTGATGCGCTTCAGCTTAAAATTCATTCAGTAGATAAATCCTGAGCTAATAGTCCCTTAACTTCCTGTAAAAAGGATTTAAGAGTCTTAAGATCATTTTGCAGGATTCCATATACCTGATCAAAGTCTAGCTGCCAGTATATGTGGACAAGGACATTTCTGAACCCGGCCAGGTCCGAGAGCTCTTCAGCGAGTTCCTCTGAGATAAGTCCTGCCTGCCCTAATATTTCGAAAGTCTCTCTGTATGTTGCAGGCTTTCCCAGCCCCTCTTTAGCTATCAAACTGGTAGCTATATCTATAGCAGCCTGGATACTGACCAGCATGGCGTGAAGAACCATATTCCTTTTATCTCTGTCTTTCTTCAGGTCTTCCAGCGATATATTCTGATATCTTTGCCAGTCTTTCTGGGATTCATCAAGCTCTCTTAAATGGGCAAGTATTCTCATTTTAGACCCTCGCCAGGAATTCCTTATCAATCAAATCATACATATACTTCAGGTCCAGATAAGTCGAGATAACCTCAGATTCGTAATCTATCCTGCTGGATTCGTCTCTGGAGAAGATAACACGTCCTTTTTTGATGACCTCAAACTGTAACTCTATCGGGGAATTATTTAGTATTTTTACATCAAATTCAAATCTGGGCTTTATCTGTCTTTCCAGTTCACCCGCTACTTTTAAAGAGAATTTAAGGCTTTTATAAGAATCTAAGCTTTCAGACAGGAGCAGAGCTACATCGATATCATTGAAATCTTCTTTTTCAAGAAATGACCCGAAGATATAGACTGTATTTACTTCTTTCAATCCGGCTAAAATCCTGCTTATGTCTGCCAGAAATGAACTCTTATCCATCTCACTACAATTGAGCTTTTGAATATATATTTCTGGGGGTTAGAATCTAATACTGAGAAAAAAATTTCTGCAACTGTCCGCCAGAAGATAAACATTTACATATGAGCAGGTATTTTTAAAGAGCGATTTAACCGGAACAAAGCTTACGCTTTATTTATGCTACCCTTATTTAGCAAGAAAAAACTGCCTGCAGTGTTTTCCGGGAACGGCAGCCCATGAGGGACATTATGGATAATAAACTTGACCCGTGGAGTTCAAGCAATATCACTGACTACTCCAAGTTATTCGAAGAATTCGGGATTTCTCCTTTTGAAAATATACTTCCGGAAATTCCGTCCCCGCATAAGTACATGCGGCGGAGAATCATCTTCGGGCACCGTGATTATGAACAGATTGCAGAGGCCATGCGGACAGGTGCCCCATTTTCAGTTATGGACGGCTTTATGCCATCAGGAAAAGTCCATCTGGGGCACAAAATGGTAATGGACCAGATCGTCTGGCACCAGGAGAAGGGAGCTTCAGCCTTTGTCGGGATTGCGGACAGGGAAGCCTTTTCAGTGCGCGGCTTTTCCTGGCAGAAATGCAGGGAAATAGGGGTAGAAGAATATATATTGAGCCTCATTGCCCTCGGTTTCAAGCCTGAAGGTCTCATTTACTTCCAGTCGGGATGCGGAAGTGTTAAAGACCTGGCATTCGAACTGGGAGCAAAAGTCAATTTCTCGGAACTGAGCGCTATCTATGGCTTTTCAGGTGAAACAAGCCTCTCCCACATGCTCAGCGTAGCAACCCAGGCTGCAGACATCCTCCAGCCCCAGCTAGAGGAATTCGGAGGATCAAAACCCGTTGTTGTTCCCGTGGGCCCCGACCAGGACCCTCACCTCCGCCTTACAAGAGGACTCGCAGGCAAAATGAATATGTTCAGGGTAGAGGAAAGGGAAACAGCAGAAGGCGGAAAGTACCTCAGCGTCCGGGGAAAAGGAGCTCCCAGGGAAGCTTTACAGGAACTTAAAAAACGCATTCCAGGGAAAGTAAAACTCTATGAAGAACACATTGATGTGCTCCAGACTCCTGACTATGCATTCCTTGAAAGGTTTGTTTTACAGATAAACCAGCCTGAGAGAAGGAATTATTTCATGACCCAGATTCAGGAAATCGCCACATTTGCCAATGCGGCTAAACCACCTGAATTTTCGGAGTATGAAAAATACTTCGTTTTTAAAAGGGTCTGGAAAACCACAGGGAAAATCCTTGAAGAAGTCGTGGCAGAAGTTGCAGCTGAGTTCGATGGCTACGCTTTCATTCCTCCTGCATCAACTTACCACCGTTTCATGAGCGGGCTACAGGGAGGAAAGATGTCGAGCAGCATCCCTGACAGCCATATAGCCCTCACAGATGACCCTAAGGAAGGGGCAAAAAAGGTAAAGAGGGCAAAGACCGGAGGCTGCATAACCCTTGAAGAGCAGAAAAAACTGGGTGGGAAACCTGATGAATGTTCTGTCTTTGAACTGATGCTCTTCCACCTGATAGAAGATGATGAGGAACTGCTGGAAATCAGAGAGGAATGTATCTACGGAACCAGGATGTGCGGCTCATGCAAGCAGCTCGCAGCCGAAAAGATGCAGGAGTTCCTTAAAGATCACCAGGAGAAGAGGGAACTTGCAAGAGAACAGCTTGATGAATACAGAATCATCTATAAAAAATAAATCACCCATCAGGTCATGAATCTTTAGTAAATTATGTATCTTCAGTAGATCCATGAACCTTCAGTAAATATTTATCTCCAGTAGACCCATGAATCTTTAGTAAACTATGAATCTACAATAAATTCATCAAATACAAGTGCCAAACTTATATCAAAATCTTAGTATTAAAGTCTTAAATTTTCAGGACTCACAGGATATGGTTCACAGGATTGACAGTTATGAGTATTCAGGACAACCTCACAATTAACGAAAAAAAAGTCTTGCTCGCCCTTGAGGAACTTAGATCGGCAGTTCCGGATAAGCTGGAAGAGAAGTCAGGGCTGCAGATAGATGCGGCGATGCAGGCTGCTTTCATGCTTCAGGAAAAAGAGCTTGCTTCTGTTTCCGAAAAAGTTCTCGAGCGCTATTCCCTTACAAAGGAAGGAGAAGAATACAAAAAAACAGGGCTTCCAGAGCGCCAGATTATTGATGCCCTGAAAAACCCTGTCTCCCTTGAGGAGCTCAGGAGCTGTTTCTCCCCCCAGACCGTGGGAATTGCAACGGGCTGGCTCGTAAAAAAAGGATGGGCAAAGGTTGAAAACGGAATAATGGTTCCTTCCGGAGAAGCTTCTGAAGGTAAGGACGAAAAAGCCCTTTCAGCTTTTGCAGGAAAAGCAAAGACTCTCGAAGAACTTGGAGCCGATGAAGGGACCGTAAAAGACCTTCTCAAACGCAAACTCGTCGTAAAACACGAAGAAAAGTTCAGGACTGTTTCAATAACAGACGCAGGAAGTGAACTTGCATCTCAGGGGCTTGTCCTTGAAGAAGAAATTGCCCAGCTTACTCCCGAACTGCTGAAAAGCGGAGCATGGAAAGAGAAAAAATTCAGGCCCTACAGGCTCGATATTACACCTAAACCACTTTACGGGACAAAAATTCACCCTTACAGGCGCCTGATTGAACAGATGCGCCAGATCTTTCTGGAAATGGGCTTTACAGAGATAAAAGGCGGTATAATCCAGAGTTCTTTCTGGAACTTCGACGCCCTCTTCCAGCCCCAGGACCACCCTGCCAGGGATATGCAGGACACATTCCACCTCGGCAGCACCTGTCAGATCCCGGCTGAATATTCGGGAAAAGTGGCAGCAATGCATGAGAACGGAGGAGATATTGACTCCTGCGGCTGGGGAGGAATATGGGACAGAGAACTTGCCGGGCGCAACGTTCTCAGGACTCACACCACCTCCGTGACCATAAAATATCTTGCAGACAACCCGGAGCCGCCAGTAAAAGCTTTCTGCATTGACAGGGCTTACCGCAGGGAAACAATTGACCCGACACACACGCCTGAGTTCGAGCAGCTTGAAGGTGTGGTCATGGATAAGGATATGTCTTTTGCAGACCTTCTCGGCCTCCTTGCAGAGTTCTACCACAGGATGGGATTCGAAGAAGTCCGCTTCCGCCCTGGATATTTCCCATATACGGAACCAAGCGTGGAACCTGAAGTTTATGTAGACGGGCTCGGTTGGGTTGAACTAGGAGGCGCAGGCGTTTTCAGGAAAGAGGTCACAGAACCTCTGGGCATCAAAGCGCCCGTCCTTGCCTGGGGGCTTGGAGTAAGCCGGCTCGCTATGCTAAAACTCGGGCTTAAAGACCTGAGGCTTCTTTATCAGTCTGATATTGACTGGCTCAGGAAGAGCGAAGTTTGCAAGATTTAAAAATAAAAAAAATCAAAAGTAATTCGGCTGTAAAAACTGTCTGTTCCAGCGAGCAGGCAGTTTCTTTCTTGTATTTTGATTTTTGTATTTTAATTTGTTTATTTTGATTTGTTTATTTTGGTTTTCATTGCCAGAAGATTGAGATTTTGATATTCAATTTTGCTGGTGAGGTCGAAGATTTCTTATTAATTTGCTCGAAAATATTTCTCATTAATTTGCTCGAAAATAGCTGGCTCAGCCGATTCAGTCATGCTCTGGCGTAAGAAAAGTTAGGCGAACATGCACAGTTAATTATATTTTTTCCGCAAAAACGATCCGTTCAACCGGCGTAGAAGCAAGTTCCCGGCCGGTAGGCCTGATATACCTCTCAGCAAGTTCCTCGTAACCGACGTGCTCGACTACCTTCCAGCCGTACCTTTCAAGAAAATCCGGCCACTCTTCCGGATCCATTCCGAAAAGCCAGATCTTATCCCTTACGTACTTTTTGTAAATATTCTCCCAGCCGTACATAATCCGGCCATCAAGAAAGTCTTTGCGAATATATGTGAAAGCCAGAAGGCTGCCATGCCCGGCTTTAGCCAGAAAATCAAAAGTCGCTCTGATTCCGGTTTCAGTCAGATACTGTGTAACAGCCTCCCAGATGAAAAATGTCCGCATATCCTCGGAGTAGCCATAAGACGCAAGAACAGAGCCCAATTCTTCCCTATCCAAATCTATCGACACAAGACTGACATGGGACGGGACTGCTCCGAACAATTTACACAACCGGTTCCGCTTGGACTTAATGTTTTCAGGCTGATCGACCTCCCAGACTGGCATGTTAGATAGAGCTGGCAACCTGTATGCCCGGGTATCAAAGCCCGCACCCAGGTTCACAACCGCATTAACCTGATTGGCCGACTCGACTAACTTCTCGTCTATGTACCTTTTTCTGCACAGCATACCACCCCAGAGACCGGGAGTGTTATTCCTGGTAACCCGGATCATCCGATTTCTTAACGAGTTAAACCGCATCAGCCATACGATAGATCTCATGCCGAAAGGCAGTATTCGATAAGCCACGTCATCTTCGATGATGCGTTGCTTCTCAGGAAAATATTGCTCGAGAGCAACCATTGCTGTTGGGCTCATCCCTGTTTTAGCTGCAGCTTTTGCCATGATGCCTCTCTTATTTTAAGTCAGCATATACATTTAATTTTGTTATCATGCGGATCTCATAGAAAAATAAATGTTAAGTAACTCTGAAACATTATTTTTGGCATAAAAATTTAAAACGGAAAACTGGAATATGGGTGGAAAGCCAATTGTGAACGCAAAGAAATACGGAAAAACTGCTAAAGGAGACTGGTTCAGGACAGCTCTTATGCTTTTTTTATTCATTGCAGTGACGGTTCTCTCCTCTATAGTTTTGCTCCCTGATTGCTGGTATCTCTGGTTGCTGATAGTTATCATGGGGATTCTACTGCTCGTGATCTGGCATACCAAAAACTTCGCTTACCTCTGCCCCAAATGCGGCGAGATCTTCGAGGTTTCAGTCCTTAAAAACTTTCTTAGCCCAAACGGTATAAATAGAAAATACCTGAAATGCCCCAGGTGCAGAAGACGGAGCTGGGCTGAGATACTGAGTATCAAATAATGAATAACTAAATAAATAACTAAATCAGGAATTATGGTGCTGCCCCGTTAATTAGTTGATATTTTGCTCTTCTTGTAATTTAACAAATCTGTTAGTGTCCATTTATGTTTAGTAATTCCAGCTTCTTTTGCTGGTGTTTTTCTTTCTGAAACTCCATTTTGTTTTTCTTTAGCTAATCCCCTGTGATCTCTACAAAAGTTAAAATATGTGGAATAAAGCCTGATTTGATTGTATAGACACTTAATTTTCTTTGAAAATCCTATTGTTTTCCTCGAGATCCTGTTATTATCCTGTCTAAACGTTAGATTTTGCCTTTCTAGTAAACTGGTTGATATATCACTATAATCTATATTTTGACCAAAGATAACTCTTTTTTCAATATTCTGAAGCTTACTTCCTTGTTTGTTTTTGATAACCTGAGCATATCTGAGATTTTCATCTGGTATAATTGCTGGTTTTCTAGGTCTTCCTTTCTTTCCTGTTTTAGGAGACTCTACCAATTTACCATATTTTTCCAAAAGAGCTTCAGCATAAAACTTTAATCCGTCTGTAACAAAAAGAGGTTTTAAATTTGAAAGGTGATTATCTGTAATGTTTACTAATTCGGTCGCCACATAATGTTTTCTTGGTCCCAGTACAAAATCAATTATTAACCTGAATTCAGGTGCAAAGCTTACCCACAACCATGCTCCATCATCTTCAATTTCTGTTCTTGGTGTAACTTTTTTTCAACTATTACCCATAGTTCGTCCATCTCAACTTTGCGAATGTTGAGATCTTTCATTAAGTCTTCATTTACAATATCACATTGTTTCGCTGCGCGAAACAACCAGTTACTAACTGTAGCAGGTTGAACTTCCAGTACATCAGAGATTGCTTGTATTGACATTCCTTTGATAGCCATTTTAATGGCTAGTTTGATATCAGATTCATCTTTACGGACATTATCAAAAAAAGTACCTGTTCTGTCATTGAATACTCTGCCGCATTCGCGGCAGATATATTTTCTAACTCGTTTATTCTTGATTTCATAGGTGCCATTGCCTATGATATTTTCTTTTCCAGTAATACCATAGAGTTTACAATCCTTATTAGGACAGAAAACATCGGTAAACTTTGGTTTTGCTCCTCTTTTCCCCATTATATTGATATTATATTTCTCCACGTATATAATATCAACTAAATATAAATGGAGCACCGGAATTATTGTTAATGAAAAATAACTGCTGCTTGAGGAAAAGATAACTGCTGTTTAAGAAGAAAACAACTGTTCCGCTATTTAAGAAGAAAATATCTATTGTTTGGGGAGAAAATAACTGTTGTTTGGGGAGAAAATAACTGTTGTTTGGGGAGAAAATAACTGTTGTTTGGGGAGAGAACAACTATTATTTGAGGGGATGAATAATACTGCTTGTGGAAGCAGGGGGAAAAGAGAGGATTCCTGAAGACAGGCAGGAAAAGATATCAGTGGATAAAGCTGAAGATTTGATAGACAGGAATGAAGGCAGTCTTTACCCTCAAACAGAAAAAAATATTCCCCTTTTACCTCTTCTTGCTGTTAACTTCATAGGAACGCTGGGGTTTAGCATTGTGCTCCCATTCCTTGTGTTTCTGGTAGACAGGTTTGGGGGTAATGCCTTTGTTTACGGGCTGGTAAGTGCTATGTATCCCATATTCCAGTTCATAGGTGCTCCTGCTCTGGGCAGATGGTCTGACATTTACGGGCGCAAGAAGGTTCTTCTCTTATGCCAGGTAGGAACCGTCATATCATGGATTGTCTTTCTCGGAGCTCTTTTTCTTCCGATTGTAACCCTTTTTAAAGTTGACTCTGAAATACTCGGGGATTTCGTATTTACTGTACCTCTTGCAATGCTTTTTGCTGCCAGAGCCCTTGACGGACTTACCGGAGGCGACATATCCGTAGCCAACGCTTATCTCGCAGATATTACTCCAGAGAGGGATAGAAATCGGAACTTCGGAAAAATGGCGATTTCTTCAAATCTAGGATTTATAGTCGGCCCTCTCCTTGCCGGAATTCTTAGCATGACAGAGTACGGAGATATAGCCCCTATCCTTGGAGCAATAATAATCTCAATTGCTGGAACGCTACTCATTATCCTCTATCTCCCTGAAAGCAAAGAATGCTATCTTGCAGAACCTGAAGAAGCTGAAAATATAAGGAAAATAAGGAAAATTTTTGGCTATGAGATAAGGGAATGCAAAACTACAGGAGAGACAGAGAAACCTGACTTCAGGGAGGTTCTGAAACTTTCGAATATACCTTATATGCTTGGCCTTTATTTTCTAATAGATCTGGGTTATAACGTATTCTACACTGCTTTTCCTCTGCATGCAGTCGCATCTCTTAACTGGAGCATTACAGAAATGGGCTTCTATTTTACGGCTTTGAGCGGGCTCATAATAATTGTACAGGGAACTTTGCTTCCCAGGGCTTCGAGAAAGTATTCGGATGCTACCCTCATAATCTTTGGAAGCCTGATGCTTGGCACAAATTTCTTACTAATGATTCCTGGAAAACTCCCTCTGCTCTACTTTGCGACAGGATTTTTCGCGCTTGGAGACGGACTTATGTGGCCCTCTTTTCTCTCCCTTTTATCAAAAGTTGCAGGAGCAAAATACCAGGGCACTGTACAGGGGTTTGGCAGCAGTTTCTCCGGACTTGCCAGCATTACAGGGCTGATCCTTGGAGGTCTCTTATATGAACTGCTGGCAGGAAAAGCCTTTTTGCTTGCAGGCATGGCTATTTACACCGTATTTTTGCTTAATTTCAGGCTCAGGCATTTTGAGAAAGAACTGTAACAGTGAATTGAATTTAAACCCTATTCTGCTTAAGTTTTCAAGAAATAAGTTAAATGAAAGAAAGCAGAAACAAAAATGTTTAAGTAAATTGAGCTGTATATTGACATGTTCAGTTCAAGCTATTTCTAGTTCGAACAATACTCGATTTAGATGAAGACTCCAGAAAGAGTTTAAAGTAAGTAAAGCCACAGCAAAAAAAGCTCCACATAAAAAGCATTAAGATTAAAAAACCGCAACTGAAAACCCCAGAATAATAAAAACTAGAAGCAGGAAATGATAAAATGATCGGAGTATCCTACATATTTTTGATATTTGGATTTGTTCTTGTTTTTTCTTTTATTTTCTGGGTGTGGACCCTTGCCGATTGCCTACGAAAAGAAACAGATGAAGGAAACACGCGCCTTATCTGGGTCATAGTTATTGTTTTTACATATATTGTAGGAGCTCTTCTTTACTACCTTATCAGGCGGCCTAAAAGAGTCAAAGAACTTGGATATACTAAAGGAATTCAGACTATATGAAGAGCCCTGCTCTTATAAAAAGGATCAGAGGATTCCTAAAAAGATCGTTTAATGGCTTAAAGACTATTAGGAGGAATGGATTCTTTTAGCTCCTCCATCTATGAAGCTTTAACCCCTTTAACCATTGAAAATCATACCGATTTCCTCAATCAAATGAGTCAGGCTTAAGCTTACCACTTTATTTTCGTTTTTTTCCCCGTGTATGCCTTGAGATAAATCTCGCTGCTGCGAGCACAGTGGCTGCCAGCGCCAGAAGTTTTCTCAGCTTGAAAAATATTCCTAACACCAAATCACCCCATCTTTAAAGTTCTTGCATTTATTGCTACAATTACGGTACTCAGACTCATGAGAACTGCACCTATAGCAGGGCTCAATAGAATGCCATATCCATAAAGCACTCCTGCTGCAAGCGGAATTGCAAAAACATTGTACCCGGTTGCCCAGAGAAGGTTCTGGTACATCTTGGAATATGTCCTCCTCGAAAGCTCAATGACATACAGCACGTCCCTGGGGTCGTTTTTAACCAGCACGATATCTGCAGTTTCAATTGCGACATCCGTTCCCGCACCTATAGCTATCCCCACATCAGCCTGGGCAAGGGCAGGAGCATCATTAACCCCATCTCCGACCATTCCTGTAACGTACTGTTTCTGGACTTCCTGGACTTTTGCTGCTTTTTCGTGAGGGAGAACCTCTGCAAAATAATCGTCAAGCTCCAGCTCTCTGGAAACCCAGGCAGCAACGAATCTGTTATCCCCCGTAAGCATCAGGCACTTTATTCCCATCCCTTTGAGCTTCAGGACTGCTTCTCTTGATTCTTTCCTGACGATATCGGCAAGGGCAAGGGCTCCAAGTACTCTCTTTCCTTCAAGCAAGAACACAACGGTCTTTCCCTGCTCCTTAATCTTTTCAATCTTCTCGTCTTCCAGGACGATTCCAATTTCTTCAAGATAACCGGGGCTCACTACAAGGTATTTCTTCCCTTCGATTATCCCTTCTATCCCTTTTCCGGGAATGGAGCTGAATTTTTCAACCTGCGAGGGTTCTATCCCTTTTTCTTTTGCACTGTCAATAATCCCTCTTGCAATAGGGTGTTCCGAGATGGCTTCAAGGGAAGCTGCAAGGCCAAGAATATGATTTTCATCATTCCTGTCGTTCGTTTTGTTACCCCCGCCGGAGAGAGATACTATATCCGTTACTCCAAACCTGCCTTCAGTAAGAGTACCGGTTTTATCAAAAATAACAGCTTCAAGGCTTCGGGCTTTTTCAAAAGCCTGCCTGTCCCGGATAAGGAGCCCGGATTTTGCTGCCATTGATGTCGAAACCGCAACCACGAGAGGGATTGCAAGCCCGAGAGCGTGCGGACAGGTGATAACCATTACGGTAACCGCCCTCTCAAGTGCAAAGACCAGAGCCTGCCCGAAAAGAGTCCAGAGGACAAAGGTTAGAGTCCCTACAGTCAGGGCTATGATAGTGAGGTACAGTGCTGCCCTGTTTGCCAGGTCCTGAGTTTTTGACCTGCTTTCCTGGGCTGTCCTGACAAGTTCGACGACCTGATTGAGGTAGGTGTCCTTCCCTGTTTTCTTAACTTCAACAACAAAAGCCGCTTCCCCGTTAATCGAACCTCCAATGACCTCACTTCCCTCGGTTTTCGTGACAGGCTCAGACTCCCCCGTAAGCATGGATTCATTTACACTGCTCGCCCCTTCTACAACAGTCCCGTCAACAGGCACCTTTTCCCCAGGCTTGACCAGAACCTTGTCTCCTATTCTCAGCTGCTCAACACCAACATCAACGATCTCACCGTTTTGTCTCAGATGAGCAACTGAGGGCATTATCTTAACCAGCTCTTCAAGAGCCCTTGAAGCCCCCATTACAGAACGCATTTCAAGCCAGTGCCCGAGCAGCATGACATCTATAAGGGTCACCAGTTCCCAGAAAAATACCTCTCCGTGAAGCCCGAAAACTACAGCAGAACTGTAAAAATAAGCCACACTGATTGCAATGGCTATAAGGGTCATCATTCCTGGAGATTTCTCAGCAAGCTCCTGCTTTATTCCCTTGAGGAAAGGATAGCCGCCGTAAAAATAAACAACGGAAGAAATCAGGAAAACGATAAAATCTGCACCAGGAAAACTAATTTCAAAGTTAAAAAAGTCCTGGATAGTCGGGGAAAGAAGCAAAACAGGGAACGTCAGTATAAGAGAAACGATAAATCTTCTTCTGAAATCTTCAAGCATATGGGTATGATGGTCCCCATGGTCTTTTCTCCCGGATGGCGAATGTCCCTCATGCCCCATTCCTTCTTGCTGTTCATATTTCATTTCCTCAGATTGTTCGTGATCTACATCCGGGTATTGCTCGTGCTTCATTTCTTCATGCTGCCCATAGTCAAGCGATTCCTCTTCGGCATGCATATCCCCCATTCCCCGAAATTAAATATTATTTGAAATATTATAGTTCTTTAATATTATTTGAAAATAAGGGAATCAAATATCCTGCATCCAAGAAAACAGCGGATTTAAAATTACGCACTCTAGGAGCACTCTAGGAGAATACTAAAACAAAAAACTGCAGTATAGTTCAAATAATTAAATAAATTAATCACCTTTTGAAAATGTTTAAATACATATCAGCCGTTAATTTTATAGAGGCTGAGATATGTCAGACCAGCATAAGGAAATAGAATGTGAACTGCTCGAAATATATAATAAAAATCTGGACCGATTTTTTTCACTGATAAAATTTATATTTTTAATATTTGGAGTTTATATTCTGACATTATCCAGTATATACGGCAAATTCGACATACACGCATTCGAGAACGCAGAAACGATTTCATTTTACTCTCTTCTTGCATCCTTATTATTTGTCAGCATAGCACTTATTGTTCCGTTTTCACAGCTATTGATACCAAGGGAACGAAGGTTTAAACAGACTGAAAACTCGATTCAATTTCGGAATGAAGAAGAGGCAAAAATATACAATAAAAAATTATATATGATAGTGAGGCAGCAGGAAAACTATTATGTAACGTCGTTTTTGCTGGTTTTGCTTTCTTTCATTTTCTTCTGCGGCCATTTTGTATCATTTGCGATTTGCATTTCCATTCCGGTCCTTATAATTTCTGTTTTTCACTATCTTACATTTACCGACTGGATAAAAAAAGAAAATAAAGAGATCAGGATATTACACCATGAAGGGTAAAAATGTATTAAACCTGACATGACAGAGACAAAAGAGTTTTCAAAACCCAGGTCTGTGTAAGAAACGAGTTTTCAAAATCGAGGTCCGTGTAATTCAGGTCTCTCCAGAAAATAGATCTTTTTATCACGTGAGATCTCTTTTTGTTTTATCCTCCATCGCACGTACAAATATTTTGCTTAATTCACGCAGCCACAGCACGGAACTTGCCACTGCTGCGCAGAGCAGCCAGTCTACGGGGCTCAAGCTCACTGTTGAAAATGCCTGTTGCAGGAACGGGATATAGACGACCATTACCTGCAGTAAAATGGACAGAAAAACAGCTCCCCAAAGCCATTTGTTTGAGAACATCCCGATGAAAGCGCTCTGTTTGTCCGAACGTGCATTGAAAACAACAAACAGTGAAAAGAAGACCACAGTGGTAAAAGCCATTGTCTGAGCATAACGCAGGCTGCCTGAGCCTTCAATCAAACCCCCGGGTAAACTGGCATCCAGTACGAGCAGGGTCCCGACAGCCATGATTGCACCGGTAAAGAGGTTGCCAGCCCACATGCTTCGAGTGATTACCCCTTCTTCCCGCGGGCGCGGCGGTTCTTTCATTATTCCCGGGTCCGCAGGATCAACGCCGAGAGCGAGCGCAGGTGGACCGTCTGAGATGAGATTTATCCACAGGATCTGGGTTGCCAGAAGCGGCAGCACTAACCCATTATCACCTGCTTCAGTAAGCCCGATCACATCTGCCAGCAGCAGACCGAAGAACATTATCATTACTTCCCCGAGGTTTGAGGATAGCAGGTAGCGCAGGAACTTGCGAATATTGGAAAAGATCGCACGCCCTTCTTCAACAGCCGCGACAATGGTAGCGAAATTATCGTCTGCGAGGACGATATCGGAGGCTTCTTTGGAGACATCTGTCCCGGTAATACCCATTGCCACGCCTATGTCGGCAGTTTTCAAAGCGGGAGCATCATTGACTCCGTCACCGGTCATTGCAACAATTGCCCCGCCACGCTGCAGTGATTTCACAATCCGAAGTTTGTGTTCGGGATTGACGCGCGCATACACCGAAACTTCCTGAACCGTCCGGTCAAGCTTATCCTCAGGCATTTTCTCAAGCTCCGCGCCCGTGACAGCTTCTCCATGGATGGGAATCCCAAGTTCTGCGGCAATTACAGTGGCGGTTTTAGGGTGATCACCTGTAATCATAATAGGGCGAACGCCTGCAGCCATTGCCCGTGCAACTGCTTCTTTTGCCTCCATGCGCGGAGGGTCAATCATGCCGATCAATCCCAGAAAAACGAGATCCTTCTCCACATCCTCGTCAAAATCTTCCTGCTTCATCGCCTTCTTCGGAAATACGCGGAAAGAAACCCCAAGAGTCCTCAGGGCTTCGCCTGCGAGTTCTTCATTCCTTCTCAAAATTTCTGCACGACGCTCCTCAGTGAGAGACCTGATCTCGTCCCCTACAAGCTCATGTGTACAGCGGGCAAGTAATACATCAGGTGCGCCTTTGGTAAAGGCAAGAATACGTTCCTTTTGTTCGGTATCATTATGAACCGTACTCATCAGTTTGCGTTCCGAAGAGAAAGGAATCTCTGCTATGCGTTCCAGCCGTGCATTGAGTACCTCAGCTTCCAGCCCGGCTTTTCGCGCCGCAACAATCAACGCCCCTTCAGTCGGGTCTCCGTGTACCACCCAGCGCCCGCCGCGTTCTTGCAACACAGCGTTGCTTGCCCGGTCAGCTGCTGCAAGTGCGCGTACAAACTCAAACTGGAGATCTCCATCAATTTTTTCTCCGCCTTCCTTATGGACCCCGCCTTCGGGAGCGTAACCCGTACCTTCCAGATTGACACGCCCACTGGCTGTGATGACCGCAAGTACGGTCATCTCGTTCCTGGTTAGCGTGCCCGTCTTATCGGAAGCAACAACATTCGCCGAGCCAAGAGTTTCTACAGCCGCTAAATGGCGCACGATAGCATTTTTCCTTGCCATGCGCTGAACACCTAGAGAGAGGACAACTGTCACAACCGCAGGCAAGCTCTCAGGAACAGCCGCGACCGCGAGTGCCACACCTAAAATGAGCACGTCAAAAAGGGCTGAAAAGCCGTGCACGTCCTCGACTAAAAGTATTGTTGCAATTATCACGACTGCAATGGCGACAACAATGATCCCGAGCATTTTGCCAACGCGCTGAAGTTCCTTCTGGAGCGGCGTGGTCTCTACAGGTGTTTCTTTAAGCATGCCGGCAATGCGTCCCATCTCGGTCTGCATTCCGGTTGCTGTGACCACTGCACGCCCATGCCCATAAACAGCTATAGTGCCGCTAAAGATCATATTATCGCAGTCGCCCAGTCCGACTTCTTCCGTAATCGGGAGATCGTCCTTCAAAACTGGCAGGCTTTCACCTGTCAGTGCCGCTTCGGCTGTTTGGAGCGCAGTTGATTGAAGCACACGGGCATCTGCAGGGATAGTGTTGCCTTCTTCAATGACAATAATATCACCAGGCACGATCTCAGTAGCCGGAATGTTCTGCCGCTTACCGTCCCGAACGACACTTGCCTGTGCTGCCGTCATCTGACGCAGAGCTGCCATTGCTTCCTCAGCTCGTGCCTGCTGAACATAGCCCATAATAGCATTGAGGAGTACGACAGCAAAGATCGCAATCGCCTCGTAAGGAAGTGCAGAATCACGCTCATAAAGCCACATGCCTGCCGATATAAGGGTTGCAACAAGCAGCAGGATGACAAGTACGTCATGGAACTGAGCCAGGAATTTCCTCCACGCAGGCACAGGCTTCTCTGCCATCAGTTCGTTCTTGCCGTATTTTTTAAGGCGTTCCCCAGCCTCTCCTACGCTCAGACCGTTCCGCGCATCTGTATCAAGTGAGGATATTACTTCCTTAGCCGTCTGCCGATACGGGATAATATGATCCAGCTGAACCGTCATATTATCACATCTTATCCTTTTTCACTTGCCTTTGAGGTTTCATAAGCGCGGTTTTTAGCGAATGTATGGTCATACAATTCTCCTGTCTACAGCCCTGGCACATCGTGTAACTTTAATGCATAAATGTAACTTTAATGCACAAATGTTGCTTTCACCTAACTGTCAGCGATAAAAATTTGTTTTCCAGTCTGTATTAATCTTTCATGTCAGGAATTTGAGATGGGATTGTTCTTAAAAACTCCTTTTTTGCTTCTAGAATCTGTTTTTATAATCCTTATAATTGTCCTTACATAAATTAGTGATTTTTATAAATATCATTTATACTAATGAGATAAGAAAATTTAATGAATTGTCAATTCTCTGAATTTTAGCTTTTCGGATTCATGCATAGTGAAGGAATTTCATTGAAAATAGTATTAAAGAAACAAAGAAACAAAAACACAAAGAAACAAAAACACAAAGAAACAAAAACACAAAGAAACAAAAACGCAAAGAAACAAAAACACAAAGACATGAAACTGATCGAAATATTTTCAATTAGTGAATTATTGAAAAAAATGAAATATTTGCTGAAAAATTGGTTTTCCATAACCAATTGAATCAGCTGTGAGAAGCTGAAGATGATAAAGGGTTTGCCAGGCAATCCAGTTAAAATTAAAGAAAATTTATCATTTAAAGGTCCATTTTTTTGAGAGGATATTTATAAAGATTAGAAATTATATATACACCTGGTTTCTCGGATAACTTTACCAGTATTATCTTTTTCTAAGAATCTCATGATTTCTTTGTCGTGAGAAATCATTGTCTTACAGTACGGGCATGGTTCTGCATTTTTGTACGTTATAGCACGCCTGAATGTTTCTGCATCTTCAAATTGAGCAATTTTTGAGCTGAACCACTTTCTACAGTTTGGGCACCTAACTTCACAGATTTTTATCTCGCTCATTTTCCCATCGTCTTTACACTTAATTTTACATTGTATAAAGAATTATCAAACTTATATATAAAGTAAGGTGGCAAAGATTAGTCTAATTATAACACTAAAAGGATAGACAATTCCAATCTATTTTATATATATTCGTAAAAGAAATAACTGTTAGAGAATATAGTCTGATTATTGAAGAAAAAGAAATATCCATCATAGTAAAAATTATTGGTAGTAGATAGAAAGTTCAAATAGATGAAAGAAAATAAACAGAGCTTAAAAATCAATAGACACACTTTTCAAAAATATAGAGTCAGATTAAATTCTTTACATATGCATTTATTTTTTCTCTGCTGTGCTGATTCCAAGAATAGCATAGGGAGTACAGTGTCTGAGGATTGAACTGTAAAGGCCCATAAAAGCTATCAGCGCAACAATCCATTTCCAGGGCGACCTTTTCACAAGACCTGTTGCCAGCGCGAGAATCGCAAGTATCCCGTATATCGTCCTGAACAGGAGATCAAAGCCCCCTACATTCTCTTCCAGAAACAATTTTTTAAGGTTCATCAGACAAAACCCCTTATAATCCCTCTTACATACTTATAGACCCCTCAATATATAGCGTTATTCTGTTTGTATTCTACACATTTCCGTTTGTTATTCCGTTTATCAGGATAACTCCCCAAGCAACAGATATGAAAAACCTCTTTGAAAAGATCCATAATCCTGAAAAATCACAAAATATATAACAAAAAATGAGAAGGTTTTAACCATGCCCGAGATAAAAATTGACAGGTCTCTTTCATACATCGAAGGCACGCAGCGCGTGTACGATGAAGCCACCACTCTCGAAAACACAAAAAACCAGATAAAAAAGATAGGAGTTACCCGAATCGCAGATATCACAAACCTGGACAGGTTAGGGGTCCCAATATTTTCTTCTATTCGCCCCAGTGCAGCTCCGGGAGCGATAAGCATCTACTCAGGCAAAGGTTCAACCGAACAGAGAGCCCGAATTTCAGCAATAATGGAAAGTTTTGAGCGCTGCCTGGCAGAAAGGCCCGGCCTGAACGCAAACATTGCAGGCGATATTTCAGCTCCTGCTCTTGTTGAATCTTACCTGAACGCCAGGGAAAACTATGTTACTCTTGACCCGGGCTCCCTTCTCCTTTCCCAACCTTATAACCCGAGTTCTCTTCTTGAGTGGGTAGGAGCATACGACCTCCTGAATAAAGAAGAAGTCTTTGTGAGCGCAAACGCGGTATACCACCCGTATGATTCTCCGGGGCAGTGCCAGAAACTTTTCCTGAGTAATACCAACGGGCTGGCTTCAGGAAATGTACTTGAGGAAGCTATCCTCCACGGGCTGCTTGAAGTTATAGAAAGGGATGCAATCAGTACAGCTCAGTTTACCCGTGACCTTGGAAAAGAGATCGTGCTTACCGAAGAAGACGGATACCTGTACGAGATTTCCAGAAAATTCAAAGACTCAGGAATAGACCTCAAAATCTGGCTTGTCCCGACAGACACAGGAATTCCTACAATTATTGCGGCAACTGATGATGTAAAACTGAAAGATCCGGCCCTGCTTGTCATGGGGGCAGGCTCCCACCTTAAGCCCGAGATCGCGGTTGCAAGAGCGATAACCGAAGCTGCGCAGTCAAGGGTTGTCCAGATTCAGGGCGCAAGAGAAGATACTGATAGAGAAGGATTTATCCGCAGTGTAGGCTACGACCGCATGAAGCGCCTTAACTGGTTCTGGTTCGAGGAAGGAGAAAAGATTTCCCTCTCCGAAGTTCAGGACATCTCTAAAAGGAGCCCTGCCGAAAACATTGACGTGATCCTTGAAAAGCTGAAGGGCCTTACGGAAAAAGTGCTCGTTGTTGATCTTTCAAGAGAAGAAGTTGCAGTGCCTGTAGTAAGAGTAATCATTCCGGGCTTTGAGCTCTTCACAATAGACCGTGACCGCAAAGGAAAAAGGCTTGCTGCCGGAAAGAAGAAAGAAATTCCAAGAAACAAAAACGATAAGCCCTGGAAAAGAAGATAAAGCCTCTGAAAAGGAAATAAAACTGTAAGAAAGAACATAAATCCCTGAAAAGAAAATAAAGCTGTGGAAAATGAAATGAAAGAAAAAGCAGTCATTTTTACCGGAAACAGCATAAGCCATGAGGACGCAAAAAAAATTCTCCTGGCTAATTACCAGCCCCCTGTGCGCAGGTTCCAGCTTGAAAAATTTATCCAGCAGGGGTATAAGGTCATGGGAATTATAGATGGAATTTTCTTTGACCGGGCTGCAGTAGGGCACAGAGAAATAATTTCTGCCCTTAACGCAGGAGTGAGGGTTGTGGGTGGTGCAAGCATGGGGGCACTCAGGGCTTCTGAACTTGATACACATGGGATGATCGGCGTAGGAAAGGTCTATGAATGGTACAGGGACGGTGTAATTGAATCTGATGACGAGGTTGCCATCAGTACCAACCCTGAAACCTTTGAACCCATTTCCGTGCCGCTGGTAAACATAAGGGAGACCCTTAAAGCTGCTCTGGGTGCCGGAATTTTAAGCGAAAAAGAATATGAGGATATTCTTGAGCTTGCAATCAGTACCTATTACCCTGACCGCAGTTATCTCGGGCTTACGAAAGAAGGGGCTAAAAAAGGTCTCATCTCTGAAGAAAAAAGGAAACTACTACTTGATTTTTGCATTAACAGTGAAGTCGATGTAAAAAAACGGGATGCAGTTCTTGTGATTGAGACTGTAAAAAGGCTTGTCGAAGAGACTGAGGTTTAAAACCTGCTAAAGTCTCCCCAAATTAGCGTCCTCAAATTAGCAGTTTACCCTTCCAGATCCCGGTTACCTTGTGGAGGAATAGAGCTGTAAGGTTGTCACAGATATGAGCAGAGTGGCAATAACAAAAATCCCTTCCTGAAGATTTCTCCGATGTCTGGTACTTTGATGATCTGGCACTTTTGCCCTATCAGACATTACGCAGTTTAAAGAGAAATCAATAGCGATAACTCCCTAAATGTCTAAAACTCGTGTTTAACTGCATAGGCAATCTTAAAAGCAAAAGAAATAATAAAAATAGATTTTTTAAGAGTAATATTTAAACCTTTTTCTTCATTTAAACCTTTTTCTTCTTCAATTATCTCAACGTCTATTCTACACTTTATTTATTAGGTTCTACACTTTATTTATTAGGTTCTACACTTTATTTATTATATTCTTAGACATATACTTTTTACCGTTATAGACGCTTCTTCTTTCCTTAAGAAATTAGATGAAAATTATTAATATGAACACATCAATAATCAGATAGGGAATAAAATGCGGTAGTCAGAGCATAGAGAGTAAGCTTGAAGAATTCTGATCGTGACCTGTGGCTCTGAAATTACTGGGAAAAAACATAGGCCTGTAAAGAGGATGAAAATCCGGGATACAGGAGCACAAATTTAGAAACAATAAATCAAGAACATGAGGAGTAAGCATGGAAGGAAACATTGAGATGAAATCCAGACCGCGAAGACAGATACTGATCGCTACCGACGGTTCAGAGACCGCAAACGAAGCCGCAGATTTCGGGATAGAAATGGTTGGGTGCAGCGGGGCAAAAGTATTTGCCCTGTATGTTATTGATGTAACACCCTACCGCTCAGTTTCACTGGATAAAATCTGGTCAAAAGAAACTCTTGATGAATTCGAGAAAGCTGGGTATGAAGCAACCGCTTATATAGAGAAAATTGGAAAAGCTGCCGGAGTCGAAGTCGAAACCAGGGTGCTCAAAGGACATCCGGCTGAAAAGATTATAAGTTTTGCAGAGGACAACAATATAGATATGATCATAGTCGGTTCGCTTGGAAAAGGCGGATATGAGCGCGTTGTGCTCGGAAGCGTGTCTGAAAAAATTGTAAGGCACTCAAAAGTCCCGGTTCTGGTTGTCCGGGAAAAGCACAAAAGAGACAAAAAATTGATACAGGCATAATAGGAACCTGAACAGATAAAAGAGGCAGCCTGATTCTTTTCAGAAAAATCTGTTCAGGATCAGGTTGCTTAATTAAATAATCGGTTTAATTTGGGGTAAACCGGGAGGAAGAGGGGTATGGGGAGAGATCTTTACAAAAAGATCCTGATTGCTACTGACGGTTCGGAGAACGGGGCGCAGGCAATAAACGCAGGAATAGAAATTGCAAGGCTGAGCCAGGGGAAAGTCTACGCTCTTTATGTTATTGATAACACATGTTATCCAGCCGAAAAATGGAACCCTAAATTGAAAACGGCAATGGAAGAACAGTTTAAGGCTTTTGGGCTTGAAATGACAGCAACGGTCGAAGAGGCTGCAAAAGCAGCGGGCATTGATGTGGAGTTCGTAATCCGGGAAGGGCATCCGGCTGAAAAAATACTGGATTTTGCGGAAAAGCAGGACATTGATATGATTGTCGTAGGCTCGCTTGGGAAAACAGATGCTGAACGCTTTCTGCTTGGGAGCGTATCTGAAAAAGTTGTAAGGAACGCAAAAGTTCCGGTACTTGTCGTACGTGAAAAGAGCCTTTAAAAAGATGAAAGTCTGAGATATATAGATGCAGATTCCAAAATTCAAATTTTTTTTCCGGATCTTATTGTAAGGGTAATTAAGAGCCTATCCGAAAAGTAAGCAATGCACGCTGAAAAGTTATAGTATATAATATCAAAGTACCCTTACGGTTTTGCATACTGTATATTATAAAAGTTACAGCAGGTAACCACTTTTCGGATAGGCGCTAAGTCACCAATCACGAGGTTAAAGAACATAAATTGGTAACAATAAGATGAGTTTTGGTATCTGTGCAATAATAAATCCAGAATATGAGGGGGATAAATATGGAAGGGAGTAATGAAAAATTCAAACCACAAAAAATTCTGATAGCTACGGACGGTTCAGAAGCCTCTGAAAAAGCAGCAGATTTCGGGATAGAGACTTTGAGATTTGAGGGAGCAAAGGTCTATGCTGTATATGTCATTGATACAGGTTCTTATGGCTCAGTTCCAGTTGACGAGAAGAAGTTTAAAAAAATAGAGCGGCTTGAGGAAATAGGGCATAAAGCAACCTCTTACGTTGAGAAAAAGGCAACAGCTGCTGGAATGAAAGTCGAATCCATAGTGCTTAAAGGAAATCCAGCTGAAGAAATTGTGGATTTTGCAGAAGAGCAGAGAGTCGACATGATCGTCGTAGGCTCGCTTGGAAAAAGTGGAATCAAGCGTTTTATGCTTGGAAGTGTATCCGAAAAAGTTGTAAGGCGTGCAAAAATCCCTGTACTGGTTGTCAGGGAACAAAAAGAAATAAAACCACAAAAACAAATTTTGATAGCTGCCGACTGCTCAAAAGCTACTGAAAAAGCAGTGGATTTCGGGATAGAAATTGCAAAGTTAAATGGGGCAAAAGTCTATGCCGTACATGTCATCGATCCAATTTTTAATGACTTAATGGAGGAAGCGTGGGCAGAAAATGCGTATGAGCAATTTAAGAAAATTGGTCGTGAAGCAGTATCTTATGTTGAGGAAAAGGCAAATGCTGCCGGAGTGAAAGTTGAATCCGCAGTACTCGAAGGGAATCCGGCTGAAGAAATTGTGGACTTTGCAGAAGAGCAAAAAGTTGACATGATCGTCGTGGGCTCGCTTGGAAAAAGCGGATATGAACAGTTCGCGATTGGAAGCGTATCTTCAAAAGTCTTAAGGAACGCAAAAGTCCCGGTACTGATAGTACACGATATCTATGAATTTGTCGAGCTTTTCCGCCGTTGCCAAAAGAGTGAAGAAGTCCTGACCCCCGTCGCGGGCGAGAAAGAACAGTGAAAAGCCGGGGCCTGAAATCAAGAAGAGTTGTCTCAGGGGATATTTTATGAAACGAAATCCTTACAGGAAAATTCTACTTGCAACAGACGGTTCGGAAAACTCAAAAAGTGCAGCCTGTTCAGGGCTTGAGATTGCAAGGTGTACCGGCGCTGAGGTATATGCCGTATATATCGCCGGAATTTCCTGCTGTTCTCCGATTATGCCTGAAAGTTATGACTGGGAGATAGGAAAAGAGGGAAGTGAAGCCGTTGCCGAGATAGAGGAACTGGGAAAAAAAATAAATGTAAAGGTAAATCCTGTCCTTCTTCAGGGGTATCCTGCTCAGGAACTTCTGGAATTTGCAGAAAAAAATGATATTGATATGATTGTCATGGGGACACAGGGAAAAACCGGAATTGACCGGTTCCTCCTTGGAGGTGTTACGGAAAAAGTTATAAGAAATTCAAAAGCGGAAGTGCTGGTCGTACGCTCTCCCTGCCCCTGAAAAATAGATAAATTTTCTTAATGGAAAAATTTCCTTTTTTGTTTCCATATTTAATTCATTTTGCCCTGTAATACACGCTGTTTTTGGAACCTATTTCCTCTATTTTGCCTTCAGCAAGCAATTTTTCGAGGACAGGGCGGAGACTTTCAGGGTCTATGCTCAGTCCCTGCCATGTCTGTTCAAAGGTACAGGGCCTCCTGAGGAGAAGGGCATAGACTTCCTCTTCCAGGTCCCGGTGTAAAACTTTTGCCTTTTTCTTTTTGCCCTTTAAAACCAGCCTTACTTTTTCAGCTCCAAACTCTGATATAAAGCGGTCAGCAATTTCCCTTAACCTTTCCTCTGATACCGGTTTTACCCATTTTTCTGCAGGAGGGCGGCTGATAGTCAGGACTTCGATCTCATCAGGGCATATGTACCTGATTGTTTTTATCAGGCAATCGACCTCTTCATCAGTGCTGTTCAGAGGCTCCCCTGTTTCACTCTCAAGAAACATAACCTCAAGTGCAAGCTTTTTTCCATCACCGGCTTTTGCAAGTTCCCTTAAGCCCTCAATTATTTCCTGAAAATTTATGCAGGGAGCAGGTCTGTGTATCTTTCTCCAGGTTTTTTCGATTCCTGAAACAAGGGTAGCAACAACCAGGTCTGCCTGAGACAGATTCTTCCGTACATCCTCTCTTCCCATAAGGGAAGAATTCGTTATCACACAGACAGGAACTCCGCTTATTTCCCTTATACTCTGGATCATCTCCCCCAGAGAAAGGTTAAGAGAAGGTTCGCAGGTCCCTGAAAAAGTGATATAGTCAAGTCCCTCAACATCTTTATAGAACTTCTCGAAGCTTTCAGAGACTTCTTTCGGGGTTACTGCTTCTTTAACATCTTCAGGACTCCCGAGTTTTAACTCAACGTGTCCGAGCTGGCAGTAAATGCAGTCATAATTACAGTTTTTTTTCGAACCTGTGTTCTTTATTACATCTATTCCCAGGGACCTGCCAAGCCTTCTGGAAAGAATTGGTCCGTAAACGATTCTTGATTTCATTTTTACTCTTCCTTTCAAAAAAATCTGGGCCCAAAAATCAGAAAATCTGGAAAGAGAATAGCGGCAAATCAGCAGGAAACCCTTCCATTTTCCAGTCCGAAATTCATTTTTTCAAACTCATTTATGAATTCAGAACCCACCGGTAACCATCGAGTTAATGAACTCATTCCTGAATTTATACATTGATTTATTTCTTTTCATCAATTTTCGGGGGCTGCTGGGTTTTCAAACTTTCTATAAACGCCTCAAATTCCTGTTTCAGAGCCCTGATCCTGTTCTCAAAGAATTCGATATTTGATTCCGTGCTGGACTGAGAAGTTTCTGGATAATAGTATCCCGGGTGTTCATTCCTGGAAAAAAAGCCTCTACCTCTTTCGAGACCAGAATTTTTCCTGCACCGGAAACCACGGCCTGTTCCTCGTCCCATACTGCGTCCGCCGGCTCCACGGCTAAACATCCGGCCTGTACCCGCCTGACCTCCTGTAGTATAACCCGGACTGTCACTGCCTGAGCAGTGTCCCATAGCCCGTCCTGTCTTTGATCCCTGTCCCATCGGACCTGTTCTGTCTCCTCTTGGCATTATTTCAACTCCTTTCATTGTAATGTTAATATACCATAAATATTTAGCAAGTCGTGGTTGTCTGGTAAAAATCTTTAAATGATTCTGAAAACGATTTAAAATAGAGCAACAGAAAAACAATGTCTGTGCCTTTCTCCCACTCTATTTTCCAGACCACCTTTTAATTCATTTCCTGACCATAGGGCTTCCGCATTTCTCACACTTCACCTGGCTGCAGCTGACTCCCGGAGTATGGGGAGTTTCATATCCGCAGGCGGTACATATGCAGTTTCCTTCGGGTCCGCCGAACCGGCCTCCCCGACCTTTTCCCTGCCCGCGACCTCTTCCGCCGCCAGCCGGACCCTGCCCTGCAGGACCTGTTCTGTCTCCTCTTGGCATTCTATAATCTCCTCCTTCAATTCTGATCGCTTTTCCATGTACAAGCGCATCAGTTACTTTTTCAAGTGCTTTTTTCAGAGCCCTCTGAAAAGTGGACTGGTGAATCTCCATACGAGCCGCAGCCTCGGTCTGGGAAAGGTTTTCCAGAAAGCTGAGCCTCATGGCCTCGAGTTCGTCGATAGTCAACAAAATCTCTTCGGAAATTTCACTTTCGGGACTGAAAGGCCTGAATTGCCTTTCCGGATGTTCGAAATCCACCATTCGTCTTTTTCTGGGGCGCATAGTAATGCATAATAATGCAAAATATATATAGTTTTCCATCCATTCAGGCTTCAGCTTAAAATGAGCTTCGAAAGAAAAAAGCGAGACATGCCAGTTAAGACACATAAAAACACATAAAACCCAGATCATAGAGATGTAAGCAACTTTTTCCAGGTGCTCTTTTAAGTGTACTTTGAAAGCAGGCTGATAAACACCCATAAAGGCTTCAGCCTCAGTCGGGACAGATTTTCCAGAAAACTGAACTCATAGTTTAAGTTCGCCGTCTTTGCGGGCTGTCCGGAAGGGGAACTCTCTTCTAGATTTTCAGATCTGAAATGTCTCAGCTGGTGTTCAAAATTTACCGTCTTTCTCCGGATGTACTATTATGCATTATTATGCAAAAATAATACATATAATTTACCCCGGTGTCTTCTTCTAATAAGATAGGCAAGAAACAGAATCAAAAAATCATGAGGTCAGGTATTAATAGATGAAGCCTGAAAAGCACCGTAAAATGTTAAGCAATCTGGAACTCGATATCGTAAAAAATGGCTTCTCATGGCTTTCTTCCCGGCAAATTGAACCAGTAAAGGAACTTGCAAGCACAGTGACGGCTCATGCGTTATGGGGGCTCAAAAACCCGTATGTTACCCGCCTGATCCTTAAAAAAGAATGTGATTCCTGGGATTCTTCAATACGGGATACGGCAAGAGCATGTTCAGCCCTTTCGACTGAAGGGATCGTATTCAGGGCATCGGAGAAGTGGCTTCTTTCCAGAAAAAAAGGAAGCTCGTGGAACGAAGATGTCTACGATACTGCTTATAGCCTTGGAGCCCTTGCTGATATGGAGGTTCCTGACATTGAAGGCTGTAACTGGCTGTATGAAAATTACGGTCCCGCATGGGAACAGGCAGGCACAACATCCCTTATTATCTCAGCCCTTAAAAAACAGGAGAAACTGACAGGAAACAGGGACTTTGAAAAATTTATCCGCGAAAGGGCTGAATGGGTTCTTTCAAAAAGAGGGCAGGACGGAGGCTGGGAACATATCTCTACAAGCAATCTGGCAATTCAGGCACTTATCCTTGCTGGCTTCAAAAAAGAACTTGAAATCTCTATCCACTGGCTTCTTGGAAAAGTCCGTGAAAGTGGAGCCTGGGGAAACAAAGAAGACGACATAAATGCGACAGCCCTTACCCTGAGCACGCTCGGGATGTATGAAAAGACTTGAACAGGAAAACTTGATTTATTTTTCTGTCCATTTTATTTTTTATCCGGAGATTTTATTCGCCTCCTTCATCCGAATTTTTCAAGAGAACCTGTAAAATGGCTTCACGGTTAAATTTTTATAAATATCTGCCGGCGTGAAACTGTTTTCCAAAAACTATAAATTGAAAGAGGAAATTTTGGTAAGTTTTTACCAATAAACATATATACTAAATAATATCATTTTATCATATCAATTAAGATTGCTATAGAGAAAAAAACAACCAAGGGATCATTATTCTATTTTATCAAGGAGGAAACCTGATCATGTAGATCGAATGGACTCTAAATCCGTTCAGCCGGGTTAGATTCCCGGGGTTTCCGCCACGTTTCTGAATCCCGGAATGGCACTTGCATAACATTCCACTGAGATTTTTTATAGAATCAGGAAGGGTTTTCCAGAGTCTATAAACTGTTTTTATCTCCTGGGGTATCCACCTCTTTTCCGGGTAGCTGTCAGCAATTGCTGGCTCCACGCTTATGTTCTGTAAGCCGGGGTTCTGAATACTGTTCTTGGAAATTATCCGGGTTTTAGTTCACCGAGGGGTAACACTATGGATAAAAAACCACTAAACACTCTGATATCTGCAACCGGGCTCTGGATGTCCAGGACCGGAACAATTCATAAAATAAAACACCACGAAGTCTCTCGAAGCAAAATCTATATTGAAATGGCATGCGGAGACCACCTTGTTGTAAACAACTCCAGGAGCAGCAGGACTGCAAGAGCGCTCAGGCACCACAAATACAGGAAGACCTGCAAACGCTGCAGGGTTTCGGATGAGGATCTCAATAAGTTCCTCACAAAGGCAAACGAAGACCAGACAAGCGTAAAAGTCAAGGTCGTTTCTGCCCCTACCAGAACGAAAAAGGCAATGCCAAAATCCGTTGCGAGAGCCCCGAAACCTCTTGAGAATACAGAAGCGGCACAGGCTCAACCTTCTGGATCTAAATTTTCACCTGCGATACCGGTTTCCACCCAAGAGTCAGTTTCTGTCCCGGCATCTGTTTCAACATCAATATCAAGCATTTCTACAGGAGCAACTGCATCCGCACTGGTAAAAGGGAATACGAACCCCATTACATCCATGTCTGCCCCTGTTCAGGCAAGTGCCCCCGCACTTACGAAGAGCCAGACTGACAGGCTTGAAGTCCTGTTAAACCCAAAAGATGAGATTTCCCTGAATTCCGGCAAGCCTTTCAGGGAGCTTGAGTCCGAATTGCTCTCTCGCAGAAAAAAAGACCTGCAGCAGATCTACGCGGAAGAAAGGGAGAATTATCTGGGGAAACTCGAGCGTGAAATTACCAGGTTCTTTGTGGACAGGGGTTTTCTGGAAATAAAATCCCCGATCCTGATCCCTCTTGAGTATATCGAAAGGATGGGCATTGATAATGATACCGAACTTTCAAAACAGATCTTCAGGGTTGACAAGAACTTCTGCCTGAGACCCATGCTTGCTCCAAACCTTTACAACTACCTGCGCAAGCTTGACAGGGCCCTGCCTGATCCAATAAAAATTTTTGAAATAGGCCCATGCTACAGAAAAGAGTCCGACGGCAAAGAACACCTCGAAGAGTTTACCATGCTGAACTTCTGCCAGATGGGATCGGGATGCACACGGGAAAATCTTGAAAGCATAATTACGGACTTCCTGAACCACCTGGGAATTGATTTCAAGATCGTAGGCGATTCCTGCATGGTCTATGGGGATACCCTTGATGTAATGCACGGAGACCTGGAACTTTCCTCTGCAGTAGTCGGACCCATACCGCTTGACCGGGAATGGGGTATTGATAAACCCTGGATAGGGGCAGGTTTCGGGCTCGAACGCCTTCTAAAGGTTAAACACGACTTTAAAAATATCAAGAGAGCTGCAAGGTCCGAGTCTTACTATAACGGGATTTCTACCAACCTGTAATAATCCTGGACCATGTAAGACACATCTAAAGATTCTCTGAAAAGCTGGAAGTATCAGAAGAAAAGTACCAAAACGGCGAAAATGGCGATAAATGATGATATAACTGGAAATAATCAAAGACCTTAATTCCGGGACTTAAAATGGCAAAAAGATCCGGATGGGGCTGACGCGAAAGGAATTTGAAAGTAAGGTTGTAAGGATAAAAAATTTTAAATCTATGAGAGGGTGAAAGTTTGATCCAGAAAATGGCAACCGAAGAACTTGACAGGTTCGGGGAGAAAATTATTGAAGGTTTTAAATTGTCTGATGATGACCTCAGGGCTCTTCTTTCTCTTGAATTCGAAGAAGAGCTGGAAAAGCTTTACTATGTAGCTAGAAAGGTCAGAAACTATTATTTCGGCAACAGGGTGTTTCTTAACTGTTTTATTTATTTCTCAACTTATTGTAAAAACCAGTGCTCTTTTTGCTACTATAACTGTAAAAACGAAATTAACCGCTACCGCCTGACCGGTGAAGAGGTTAAAGAGATGTGCAAAGCCCTGAAAGGTGCAGGCTTTCACATGATCGACCTGACAATGGGAGAGGATCCCTATTACTATGATGACCCTGACCGCTTCGTTGAACTTGTCAGGACAGTAAAAGAAGAACTCGGGCTTCCAATAATGATTTCTCCGGGAGTTATGGATGACAGCACCCTCCTGAAAGCCAGGGAAGAAGGAGCAAATTTCTTTGCCCTTTATCAGGAGACTTATGACCGCGAACTTTATGGAAAGCTAAGGGTAGGTCAGTCCTTCGAAGGAAGGTTTAATGCCCGCAGGTTTGCAAAAGAACAGGGGTACTGTATAGAAGACGGCATTCTTACCGGCGTAGGAAATGATATCGAATCAACTCTTATATCCCTGAAGGGGATGAAAGCAAACAATCCTGATATGGTAAGGGTAATGACTTTTCTGCCTCAGGAAGGAACTCCGCTTGAAGGTTTCAGCGATAGTTCAAAGCTTTCGGAGCTGAAAATCATAGCGATTCTCAGGCTCATGTTTCCTGAATGCCTGATACCGGCTTCTCTTGACCTTGAAGGCATAGACGGCATGGTGCACCGTTTAAATGCCGGAGCAAATATTGTAACCTCCATCCTCCCAGATTCACGCCTGGAAGGGGTTGCCAATTACGACCGCGGCATGGAAGAGAGGGACAGGGACGTTACAAGCGTTGTCAAAAGGCTGAAGGTTATGGGAATGGAACCTGCGCCGCAGGCTGAGTTTGAGAGAGTCCTGGGGTGCTAGCCTGAAAACAATATGCCTTATAGGCGGGAAGCTGCAGGGCTTCGAGGCTGCATACCTATCTAAGAAAGCCGGAATGAAAGTGCTTGTAATAGACAAAAACCCGCAGGCGCTTATAAGGAATTATGCGGATGAGTTCCAGTGTTTTAACATAACGGAAGAGCCGGAAAAACTCGTCGCGATATCAAAAAATGTTGATGCCATACTGCCGGTAAATGAAAACCTTGAATGTATAGAATTTCTGAATTCTATAAAAGAAAAATTCTCCTGCCCGGTACTTTTCGATTTTGAAGCTTACAGGATCAGCAGGGATAAGAGAAAATCAAAAGAATACTTCGCATCCATAGGAACCCCGACCCCTCAGGACAAACCGTCGGAACCACCTTATTTTGTAAAGCCTCCCTGCGAAAGCAGCAGTGTGGGAGCGAGAATAATCCATGACAGGAAAGAGCTTAAAGAGCTTGAGCCCGGGATGCTCATAGAAGAATACGTTGAAGGGGAAGTGGTCTCACTTGAGGTCATAGGGGATGGAAATAATTTTGCTGTGGTAAAGGAAACCCTTGTACATATCGATGACACCTATGACTGCCATATGGTGACCCCTCTCCCTCTAGACCCTTCCTTCAGGGAACTATCCTACTCCCTTGCAGCAAACCTGCCCTTAAAAGGAATTATGGACGTGGAAGCGATTTCCGGCCCCCTGGGGTTAAAAGTTATTGAGATAGATGCCCGTTTCCCGAGCCAGACTCCGACTGCGGTCTATTATTCTTCCGGGATCAACCTCATAGAACTCCTGTTCCGGGCTTTTAATGGAGGCATAGAAGAGATCAAAACTCTCCCTGAAGACAGGTACTGCATTTACGAACATCTCATGCTTGCAGAAAATGGAGTACTTATCCCTGTGGGAGAACAGGTCCTGTCCATGGGAAATGATTACGGCAATTATTATGAAGAACCTGGAATAGAGATTTTCCTGTGCAAAGGAGAGAACCCTGTATTCACCCTGGTTTTCTGGGGCAGAGACAGGGAAGAAGCTGAAGCTAGAAAAAACAAAGGGCTTTCGATTCTAAAAAGCCGTTTCGGAGCTGCTGCATAAAGCAGGAAGAATTTTTAGAATAAAAAGAGGTAAAAAAATGGCACTTTTAACCCCAGAAGACCTGGAAAATATTAACAAACAGCTTCAAGAAGCTGATTCTACTGTCCGCAGAGTTACAGGGCTTGATATAAAAGGTATCTGTAAAGATTTCTACGGCACAACTCCATGCTGTGAAAAAGTAGGTATCGTGCCTGTGACCTCAGGGAACGGGATCATAGGGAGCTTTTCCGAATCCCTGAATGCAATTGCCGGGTATTTCGGGTTTGACAGTTTTATTACTGATATGCCTGACGTCAGCGGATATTATGAGGCAGTAAAGAACGGAGCCCGGATCATACTTATGGCAGATGATAATACCTTCCTTGCCCACAACCTGAAAAATGGAAAAATCGCCAATAACCAGCCGTGTACAGGCATAATTTATGCTGAAATAGCTTCAAGATACCTGAAAGCCGATTCCAAAGAAGTGCTTGCCGTGGGTCTTGGGAAGGTTGGATTTCCGGGAGCAGCCCATCTCGTACAGAAAGGCTTCAAGGTTTACGGATATGATGCTGACAGAACCCTTCTAGAAAAAAGCGTTTCCAGCCTCGGAATTATACCTTTCAATCCCGTCAGCCCCGAAGGCGACAGGCAAAGGAAGTTTTCCATTATTTTCGAAGCAACCCCCTGTGCAGACACGATTCCGGAATCCGTAATTTCGGAAAACTGTGTGATTTCTACCCCTGGGATACCCTGTGCAATCTCAAAGGAGCTGCAAAAAAAGTGTGGAGTTGAACTTGTAATGGAACCACTGGGGATAGGTACAGCATCAATGCTGTATTCTGTACTCTAAACAGGAGAAAATCAATATCCTGAACAGGGATGAACCAGAGAAAAAAATGTAGAATAACACAGAGCAGGGGGCAGCTCGCCCCTCTGTTGTGAACTGGTGGTGTGAAATAACGTCGAATCAGGAATAAAAACTGTAGTTCTTCACTGATTAGATAATTTTTTTTGTTCAGTATATCGATCCTTAGCTTCCTGGATTACCTTGCGTGCTGTTTCCAGATCTCTCCACCCGTAAACCACCACGTCTTTTCGTTCCAAATTTTTATAAGTTTCAAAGAAATGTGTAATTTCTTTCAGTAAATGTGGAGGAACCTGTTCAATTGTTTTGATATAGTTCCATAGTGGGTCTCTCTGAGGGACACAGAGTATCTTTTCATCTCTTCCCTTATCATCTTCCATATCAAGCATTGCAACGGGATGTACATCTATTACACATCCAGGAAATGTAGGCTCCCACATCAATACCATGGCATCCAGAGGGTCACCGTCAAGTGCCAGGGTATCCGGGAAAAAGCCGTAATCACATGGGTATACGATTGACGAAAAAAGCATTCTGTCGAATCTAATGACTTTCCTTTCCTTATCATACTCATACTTATTCCGACTTCCTTGAGGAATTTCTATAAGTACACATTCAACCTGTCTTTCAGTCATGTCAATACTTCCTGCCTGTTGAACGCATCCCAAAATCGACTTAATTTTATTTTTGCCTCTAAACTTTTCGCTTGAAGATTAATAAATATTTTGAGAGGGTTCTCTGGCAATTTCCGGATAATTTCCAGATAATAACGCTTCTACGAATAGAAACAAAATATATAAATCATTGACATGGGACCAGAGAGATAATGAATATTAAATTTTAAAGATATAGTGAAAGACCATCGTCCTTTTCGCCCCGAATTGCGCATCGGGAGTACGCGGTCCTTTTCGCCCCGAATTGCGCATCGGGAGTACGCGGTCCTTTTCGCTTCGCTCAAGAGGACTGGTTGAGGGCAAAAAAAGTGGGAAATAATAAGTCCCACAGGTCTTATTTTGCTTTGATTCTCAGTTTTGTTATGTCAATTGCATTTTCGGGGCAGACACTGACACAGCGGCGGCAGCTTGTTCCAAGGCATTTCTGGCTGTCGTATTTTGCGGTTCTTATCCCATCGGTCTCGGTGATTTCCAGAGCGTTTTCAGGGCATTCTTCCATGCATTTCTGGCAGTAGATACATTTCTCTACGGGGACTTCAAGGATAATGCCTATTTCTTTCAGGAGGGCAAGACCGCCGACTCCTACCTGCTCTATATCCTTACTTACCCGTTTTTCTATACTAACGTGTTCAAGAGTTTCAGGGAGTTTGGGGAGCCCGTAGAGTTCAAGCATCTGGTTGTACATTTCAAGAGGCATTCCCATTGTCCAGTAAGAGAGTTCACACAGATAGAAGTTGTTGAAAGTATTGCTTGTTGCCATCATCAGGTGGTCAGCAGTGATCTTTTTTGCGATTTTGATGACATCATCAAGCCTGGACTTGTCAAGCACAAGTTCCCGCGCAAGGGCGAGAGAGGTGTTTCCGAACTGGACTATTTTTTTTGCATAACCCGGAACTGCACCAAGCCTGCGGGCATCTTCGGCGTCTACATAAGCTCCTGATGCCCCTGACATGTATGCGTATTCAAGATCTTCGTATTTAATTCCGGACTCCACTATGAGAGTCATGTGAGCGGCACGGATCGCACCTATTGCTTTTCCGGCTTCTTCGACATCCTTTTCAGTAATTTCAATCCCGGGGCCCAGAATCAGTTTCCCATTGGGGAGTTTTGGAGGCTTTTCAACCAGCCCGCTTCTCAGAGCCAGGGCAAAAGCCGAGATTACTCCCGTCCCTGTGATGCCTGCAGCTTCATATCCGTTCGTTTCTTTCATTTCGCCGGTTACAGGGTCAATAAGGTAAGCGTCCTGTTTTTCCATCTCATTATCGAGGACCATGACTTTCCAGTATTCGCCTTCAGGCTTTACGTCACAGATTGCCCCGGGGCTTGCAAGCATTCCCGAACTTATGCCCTGCCCCTCGATCGCAGGACCTGCCGCAGCACTTGCAGTTATTATCCTGTCGCCAACTTTGAGAGCCATTTCCGCATTTGTTCCATAATCCGTCACCAGTGCAGGTTCGGTCTGGATCAGAAAATCGGTTTCCAGCATCATGGCAAGGGCATCAGCTCCTATCTCATGTTTGATTGCCGGGGGTACGATGATTTCACAGCCGCGAAAAAAATCATCCCCGAAAATGTCCGAAGCCGGAAATACACGGGAATCTCGTGTTACATTCTGGACTCCGAGCATTTTCTGTTTGTTTTCTCCGGCATATGCAAGGTCCCTTATTTCGATGTTCTGAAAAAGAGAAAGCTGGATAGGGTTTCCGCAGACTGCGAGCCTTTCCACTTTTGAAAGGTCTGCATCAAATTTCAGGAACATCCTCCTGATGGTTTCAATAATCACTCCATGAGCCACGTCTTCCCCTGTTGTGATAGCAAAGTCCAGGTGGTCCATAACATTTCCTCCTGGCAGGGGGTGACCCATGGTAATAACTGTTTTTAAGGTCTCATCTGTTTCAAGGTCGATAAGCTGGGCTCTAAAACCGCTGGTACCCAGGTCAAGTGCAATTCCGTACATTTTTTACATCCTCCGGAAATATGGTATCGAGGCATCCCGGCACCATGGACTGCCCCGCAAAAGAATCGGATATGGTGAGTTACTTATTCTAATTCAACAAAGGGAAAAGGATACAATATTTTTATAACTTATGCAGTATATAAGTTAGTCCTCTCGATTTTCCTTAAATCTACTATTGTTTAAACCGGGAGAAGAATTCAGACATAATAAGACTCTGGAGAAATTAACCTTAGTTAAACGCCGGGCCTTTATATACATTAAAGTTTCCCCAGAAAAATGTTTGTAAAACAACTTTGCTTGTTTTAAGCGGATTTTCAACCGTTTCCGAATGAATAATTAGTGACTTTTTATAATAAAATCTTTAATTAAGGAATAATAATACATATTTATTTATAGTATGGGTTTTTGAAATTAGGGCTGTCTATAGAACTTAGAGAGGGATTATAGATGACAGAATATACACCAAAAGAAAGATTATACCGTGCACTTAGAAAACAGCCAGTGGACAGAATGCCTGCTGTTTGTTTCACACAGACCGGAACCGTCGAACAGATGGAAGCCTCAGGAGCCTTCTGGCCTGAAGCCCATGCGGACGCAGAGAAAATGGCAAAACTTGCGGAAGCTGGACATACAGTAATTGGTTTTGAGGCAGTAAGGGTTCCTTTTGACATTACGGCTGAAGCAGAACTTTTTGGCTGCGGGATAAAGGCTGGCGACCTGAAGCAGCAGCCGTCTGTTATAAAGCACAGCGTAAAGAACCTCGAAGATCTGGATAAGATCAAAAATTACAGCCTGGATACAGGCAGAATAGGCACAATCCTGAAAGCTGTAAAGATCCTTTCAGAAAAGTATGGAAAAGAACTTCCTGTTATCGGGTCCATGATAGGTCCTTTCTCCCTTGCCCAGCACATCAACGGAGATGCCTGGTTTGGAAACCTTTTCACAGGCGAGGACATTGTCCCTGCACTTCTGGACTTCTGCGCAGACTTCAACATAGCATATGCAAAAGCAATGGTTGAGAACGGAGCAGACACAATAGCCATTATCGACCCCACAGCAAGCTATGAGCTCATCGGCGGGGAGTTCTATGAGAAATATGCCCTTCCCTACCAGAAAAAGATCGTTGACGCCATGAAGGAGCTCGATGTCGCTACAGTCCTCCATATCTGCGGAAACACAACCAATGGCCTTGCAATTATGGACAGGACAGGAGTAAATGCTATCAGTGTGGACCAGAGAGTGGATATCAAGACCGCAACAGGCAATGTGGAAAATGCTATTATCGTCGGAAACCTCGACCCTGTAGCCGTACTCTGGAATGGAACTCCTGAGGATGTTGAGGCAGCCTCAAAGAAGGTGCTCGATGCAGGTGTCGGAATACTTACAGTTGGTTGCGGGATTGTAAGCATGACACCCAGTGCCAACCTTCAGAAAATGGTTGAGTGCGCTAAAAATTACAGGTACTGAGAGACGTACCGCCAGATATTTCAAATCCTGAAAACTTTAAACCAAAATGCCGGCTTCAAGCCGGCTTATTTTTAGTTTCAATTTTTCGATAATTTTCCTGATTTAACCTGTTTTCCTGAACTCAATCTGAAAAAATCACATTACCTGAAAAAATGATATTTTACCTGTCAGTCCATGATTTTTCCACAGGGTCTGCTCTCTTCCTCTACAGTTCAATTGGGGGGATTGGATCCAGTATTTAATATTTTCCTTTAAAATAAAATATAGATAAATGGATTTGAAAGCCAAAGATGCTTTGTATTTAAGAAAGTCAGGAAAATTTCAACATCCAATATATATATTTTTCTCTCGTCAGCCATGATGTGGGCATTTCTGGAAAAGAAGAGAGGAAAAAATACAATTTTTAGGCGACACAATCTGAAAAATCAGCATTTCAAATTATTTGTTATAATATATAATAATGAAATATAGTGTTCGTTTATATAGTATGATTTCTATTTTCTTTTTAGGAATTGACTCTGAATATTCAGGACAATTCCAGGCAGTTCCAGCAGGCTTACTGTTGGGAAATTTGGGATATGAGTGCTAATTCGACTGGGAAATAAATTGCAGTCTCCAGCAAGATTCCCCGGTAGCAATGTTAGGAGAAAAGAAATTATTCACAAGAACCCGAAATCCGGGTAAGAAATGGCAAATGGCAGTGGATAATTTCCGATATAGACAATCCAGAATACTGTGAAGGCTTTCCCGCGTTAAATGGCTGAATGAAAGCGCAGGACCTGCACATAAACAAAGAACCCCATGCGAACGCTTTTTTACTTAGCGGAGCTTGGGCTTGTGTCCAGCATAAACCTTTGCAATCTATTGTCTATTGAAGCTCTGCGTACATTGTACTGCCCAACGATACTGCAAAGAAAAGCCGTTTTCGACAGAAACGGAGGTTTAGTAAAAATGGCAAACCAAGAGATTTTTGACAAGTTAACCAATGCGATCGTAACTCAGGACATCGCAGGCTGCGCAAAGCTGACTCAAGAAGCCCTGGATGCAGGAATTTCCCCTCTTGACATTATCACAAAGGGCCTTTCCCCAGGAATGAAGATTATCGGTGACAAGTTCGAAGCTGCAGAGATCTTTCTGCCTCAGATCATGATGTCCGGAAAAGCCATGAGCAGCGCAATGGAAATCCTTACCCCCGAGCTTGAGAAGACCAAAGTAGAAGGAGAGGAAGGAACCGGGCTTGCAATCACCTTTGTTGCAGAAGGAGACATCCACGATATCGGTCACCGCCTTGTTACAACCATGCTCGGAGCAAACGGGTTTGATATCCTTGACCTTGGAGTAGACGTCCTTAACGAGACTGTTATTGAAGAGGCTGCAAAGCGCAAGGGACAGAAAATCATTCTTGTTGGCTCAGCCCTTATGACCACCTCCATGCTCGGCCAGAAAGACCTCATGGACAGGCTCAGGGAAGAAAACCTCAGGGACAGCGTAAAATGCATGTTCGGAGGAGCACCTGTATCCGACAAATGGATTGATGAAATCGGTGCGGACGCAACCGCAGAAAATGCTGCAGAAGCTGCAAAAGTTGCACTTAACATTATGAAATAAACCTGGGAGGCAAAAGCACATGACATTCAGAAAATCATTTGATTGCTACGACTTCTACGACAGGGCAAAAGTAGGAGAGAAGTGCACCCAGGACGACTGGGACCTTATGAAGATCCCTATGAAAGCAATGGAGCTCAAGCAGAAGTACGGGCTTGACTTCAAAGGAGAGTTTGTCCCAACAGACAAGGACATGATGGAGAAGCTCTTCCAGGCAGGATTTGAGATGCTCCTTGAGTGTGGTATCTACTGTACGGACACTCACAGGATCGTAAAGTATACCGAAGACGAAATCTGGGACGCAATCAACAACGTCCAGAAAGAATTCACACTCGGTACTGGCAGGGATGCAGTAAACGTAAGGAAGAGAAGTGTTGGCGACAAGAGGAAGCCAATCGTTCAGGGCGGTCCTACCGGGTCTCCAATCTCTGAAGAAGTTTTCATGCCAGTACACATGAGCTACGCTCTTGAGAGAGAAGTGGACACAATTGTAGACGGTGTAATGACATCAGTACGTGGAAAAGCTCCGATTCCAGGAAGCCCCTACGAAGTCCTCGCAGCAAAGACAGAAACACGCCTTATAAAGCAGGCATGCGCTATGGCAGGACGCCCGGGAATGGGCATATAGGGACCAGAGACTTCCCTGTCAGCTCAGGGAAATATATCCTCTGACTGCATGGGAGGCCAGATCTCATCAGACAGCCACGAAGTGTCACAGCTCAACGAACTCAAGATCGACCTTGATGCCATTGCAGTAATCGCACACTACAAAGGAAACAGCGACATTATCATGGACGAACAGATGCCGATCTTCGGAGGATACGCAGGCGGCATTGAAGAAACAACAATTGTTGACATTGCAACACACATCAACGCTTTTGTTATGAGCAGTGCAAGCTGGCACCTTGACGGGCCTGTCCACATCCGCTGGGGATCGACCAACACAAGGGAAACCCTGACCATTGCAGGATGGGCATGTGCAACTATTTCAGAGTTTACGGATATGCTCTCAGGAAACCAGTACTACCCGTGCGCAGGTCCGTGTACTGAGATGTGTCTCCTCGAAGCTTCAGCACAGTCTATTACAGACACGGCATCTGGAAGGGAAATACTTTCAGGTGTTGCATCCGCAAAGGGTGTAGTGACTGACAAGACAACAGGTATGGAAGCAAGGATGATGGGAGAAGTAGCAAGGGCAACTGCAGGTATGGAAATCTCAGAAGTTAACAAGGTCCTCAATGCTCTTGTGCCGCTTTATGAGAAGAATTACGCAACTGCACCAGCAGGAAAGACTTTCCAGGAATGCTACGACGTAAAGACAATTACCCCAACTGAAGAATACATGCAGGTATATGACGGAGCAAGGAAGAAGCTCGAAGACCTGGGACTTGTATTCTAAGCCGAATTTAGGCCTGAAATAATATTAAACTGATAAAAAGCCAGCAGATAGTCGCTGGCTGATTTTTTTTTGAAAAAATTCAGGCGAAACAATTATAAATATATATTTCGAGTTGTGTGGAAAATTTTTCACGAATAGTTGGACGAATACAAAAATTCGGAATAAAAAAGAGGGGAAAAAATGGATATCTGGACTGTTATAAACGGACTGATATATCTTCTGGCTTTCGGGCTGATGGCCTGGGTTCTACTTGATGCCAGCAGGGTTTCAAAAAGAAGGGGTTGATACGGCATGTCTGAACACAACGAAGCCGCCAACCTGGTAAAAACTCTGCGGCCTTTCCATATATGGGCTCTTGGAGTAGGAATTGTTCTGGTCGGAGAGTATATGGGCTGGAACTTTACTGTTGCAAAAGGAGGAATTCTTGGTTCTCTGCTTGCCATGCTGGTTGCAGGAACAATGTATGTAATAATTGCCCTCTGTGCCAGTGAACTCGGATCAGCAACCAAACTTGCAGGAGGACCTTATGATTGGGCGAGATTGTTCGTCGGACCCGGAGCAGCTGCCAGTGTAGGGCTTGCAGTATATATGGAATATATAGCCCTTGAAGCGGCGGATGCTATTGTTGTCGCATTTATTGCACAGAGCATCTTTCCGGAACTGCAGGTTTTTCCTGTAACATTGCTTGTAATCGCACTTCTTACCTTCATTAACTACCGTGGCGTTGTTGCGGCACTGACCCTTAACTTTGTCCTGACGATGATCGCTTTCATTGCAATAGTGGTCTTCTTCTTCGCAACTGCCTTTGGAGGAGTGAACATCCACCCTGAATATCTTTTCCAGGGAGCACTTCCAAACGGTATGATAGGACTCTTTGCAGCCCTGCAGTTTGGGCCCTGGTTCTATCTGGGAATAGAAGGAGCAGCAATGTGCGCTGAGGAATGTAAACACCCATCAAGGGCAGTACCTCTCGGACAGCAGGCCGGGATGATCACACTGCTTGTAGGAGCGGCAATGACACTCTATTTATGTTCCGTGCTGATCCCGACTGACCTTCTGGGAGTTTCCGTATATCCACTCTTTGAGGCTGCACAGAACAGCGGCATATTTATATTCATCGCCCTGCTCGGGCTCGGGACATTCCTGACATGTGTTGCCAGTGCAAACGGATGTGTCTGTGACTCTTCACGCTCCTGGTTTGCCCTTTCCAGAGATAAATATGTGTCTTCCTGGTTTTCGGCAGTGCACCCGAGGTATAACACCCCATACAGGGCAGTGATTTTCACAATGCCCGTTGCGATAGGCTTTGCATTCAGCGGTTTCCTTGACCAGGTAATTACTTTCTCCATTGTCTCGGGTCTTCTCTGCTATGTACTGATTCCTTTCTCCCTGATACGTTTCAGGAATCTCTTCCCGCAGACTACAAGCAAGGTCAGGCCTTTTGCAGGTCCTCTTCAGCCGTATATTGCTTACTTTGCAATAGCAATCGCAATTACCATTCTTTCAACGCTGTTCTGGGGCTATAAATACAACCTGATCTTTGCCTTTGTGTTCTACGGCATTGCGTACTTCTACTTCAGCCACAGGCACAAGAATTCGAACATCGAAAACAACTGGGCTGAAATGGGCTGGCCATTACCCAATGGTTCGGAAAATGGAAGGATAGGAAAGGAGGCGGTAGGTTTTGGAGACGAATAACCGGGAACTTGAAAGCAAATATCACAGCAAACTCAATGGAGATACGCTCCTTGTCATTGGCATGCTTGCTTTGCTAGTGGGCGTGGAAGGGTTCATAATATACAGGATTCTTTCCGAGACCTGGGAAATTGCTTCCGGTTTCTTTTACCTCTACGTAATCTTCATAGGTCTGATCGTTTCGATCGAGGCTATCGGATGCCTGAGGGTAAGAGAGTCTATCAAAGCCCACATGTTCGAGTTCAAATACTACGATTGAGGATGAGAAGATATGACACAAAAGAATGTTATTACAGAGGTCTTTGATATCGTGTTTATCTTTGTCCTCGCCTTCGCCTGTGTGGTTATTCCCACAGTACTCCAGGGAGCTGTGCTCGTTTCCTGGGAAGAAGGAGGAGCAGGGATAGGATTTGTCTGGGACCCGGTAGGCTTCTTCAGTTTCTTGCTTGTGATAGTCGCTTTCTTTGCAGTGATCCTGTATCACTCAGTAAAACATTACAGGTATTGAGAGACTGAAAAAATTAAAAGAAAATAAAAAATAAAATATTGCAAAAAACCGAAATATTGAAAGAATACTGGAAACTTTAGCTGAAAGTCTGCCTGATGGGGAGATCAGGCAGACGACACCTTTTTTGCATTGGAGAACGGCAGAAATCCCGTTTTTGAGCGTATTTAATCCTGCCGCATAAGCATGTCTCCCTGAAAAGAGGGAATTATTCAGGGAGCGATGGAGGGATTTTTTTGTGGATTTTCTTTGGAAGACCCGAACTGGCTTCTACTTAAAGGAGTACAGGCTTTTAACCTTCTTCAGAAAGCACAGCCACCATTCAGGTGTCTCCTGAGGTCCAGGTCTGCACCTCCTTTGAGAAGTATAGTTAAGCTCCTTAACTCCTGAGAAACACAAGTTTCCGGTCGTTTACAATAGAAGATTTAAACTAATAGTATATAAAATTTGTGTCAATGAAATTGATTAAATGAAAATAGTATATATATTTTTCTATTTGAGCGAAATAGTCAACGGAAGTACTTATATAAGATGCCTGATCAACTCTCAAAAAGAGGGAAAGGTATAAAAAGAAGAAGCACACATCCAAAATAAATTTAAAAAAGGAAAAGAACGTCGAGAAAATATAGAAGCTATTCAGTTTTGGGCTCTGTAGAAATCCTCTAGATACTATTTTACCCAAAGATTTATAAAAATAAAATCGTAAAAATGCTCCTTATTTTTTGTCCCCACAAAAAACGAGGAGCGATCCCTATTGTCATCAAATAAGTATATTAAATTTATTGATCTAAGTCTTAAGACGGTTCAGTCTTCTAGACTGAACCTCTATTCTTGCAAATACTCAAAATGTGTTTATACTCAACATCAGCTTCTTGTTCTTGTTTTGCTGAAAGAGTATATAACTACAGACTATCGTGATTTTGTAGAACTTATTGACCTTATGAGTAATATAAAAGAAAACTTGATCTTGATAAGGGTCCTCATTACACTACTCTTCAAAAGTTTGTATCCAGAATTCCTTCCTCATTACTTAACCTAATTTTATCAAAAACTCTAAAACTATTTTATTCACATGGAGAAAATGCTTCTATTACAGCAATTGATGCAACTGGGTTTACGAGTTCTTATGCAAGTCATTACTACTCTCGAAGAACAGGGAGACTCCGAAGGAGCTTCCTGAAAACTTCAATAGCAGTAGATACAGATAAAAAACGCACATGATATTTTTGGAATAACATGCCCAAAAAATGAAAGTCCTTTTCACTTAGCTTTTTTGATAATAGAACTCCATCATTACCTTTGGACAGGAAGGTTGTTTTTACTTTGGTTCTCCGAAGCCGTCAAAAAACTAACCATTGAATTGCCATCGAAGGCCCAGATGTGACCTTGATCACGGATGCCAAATTGCCTTTGAAGCAATTCTACTGTCCTGGAAATGATGGAGTAATGTAAATTGGACGGAGAAATAAACAAATCTTGTGGTTTAGACATTCACAAACGTTTTGTTATTGCTACTATCCTCAGTAGATCCGGTGAAAAACAACAACATCGTTTTGCCAGAGATGATGATGGGATTTTAGATCTTAAAAATTTGGTAACCTCTGAAAAATGTGATGTTGTTGCCTGTGAATCAACAAGTGATTTCTGGGTTCCGATTTATGAGGCATTGATAGATCATTTGCCTGTTATAGTTGGAAATGCTCGAGATATGAAAGCATTTACACATAAAAAAACAGATAAAATAGATTCCGAAGTAATTGCAAAACTTGCATTGAATAAGATGGTTCAACCATCAAGAGTTTTTCCGAAGAAACATAGAGAATTCAGGTCATACGTCAGGCTTCGCCTAACTCTTGTAAGAAAAAGAACGGACATTAAAAATGAAGCTCATGCAATTCTTTCCTCCGAAATGTTACATCTGGGTGATGTTCTGACTGACATTTTTGGAAAAAATGGTAGAGCAATTCTAGCAGGAATCTCTTCAGGTAAAAATATTGATCAAATTATAGAGTCGCTTTCTCCAAATGTTCGGAAAAAGAGTGTTCAGATAAGGGAAATTCTGGATAGAGAAGTATCACAGAGTGCTGCAATAAGGCTTCAGATATGTCTGAAATCCTTATAAAACATTTAGATGAAGAAATTGAAGTTCTTGAAAGAGAAATTTTCAATTATGCTTATCAAAAGCATAAAAGGGAAATGGAAATTTTGATGTCAGTTCCAGGTATTGGAGAGCTTGGTGCGGCAACTCTAATTGCTGAAATAGGAGATTTCAGGGATTTTCCAACGGGAGATAAACTTGCTTCATGGCTTGGAATAGTTCCTAATGTGTATCAATCTGCAGATAAATACCATAACGGAAGAATCACTAAGAGAGGATCAAAAGTAGCAAGGTGGATTCTAACTCAGATTGCTCAAGCAGCAGCAAGAAAGAAAAATAGCAGATTAAAGGAGTTTTTTAACAGGAAAAAGAAGACAATTGGATATGCTAAGGCAATTATTGCCTTAGCAAGGAAAATTGCAACAATAATATGGCATTTGATCACAAACGATGAGATGTACGAAGATGAAACAGGATACCAAAAGGGAGAAGTTAAAAAGAGAAAGATTGTTGAGGCAGACATATTCTCGGTTGATGAAAGGATAACAATAATTAGTGGAATTATCGCAATTATGGGAAAAAAGGAAGGAGAGAGTACGTGATGAGTTTTCTCATCATGGACTTTCATGCCAAGTAATATTAGGATGGAAAATCAGTCAAAAACGGATCATGATGTCAAACATGCAAAAGCTCTATGCAAAAGCTCTGCTAAGACAATCAAACAAGTTAAGGAAATCAGAATGTTACGTGATGGATAAAGGATATGATTCTGAAAAAATTCATGAATTAATTAGAGGAGAAATAAAAGCAGACTCAATTATACATTTAAGAGTAAGAAAAAGGGAGAGAATAAAAGGAAAATATAGAAGACAGCTACATTTAACCTTTGATAAAATCAGATACAACAAACGGAATATAGCAGAAGCGACATTTTCTGTTGTCAAAAGAAAGTTTGGAGAAGTACTCAGGGCAAGAAAATACTTTAATCAGGTCAAGGAAATAAAAATTAAACTAATAGTGTATAACATAAATAAAAAAGTTGTAGAAATAATTTACATCAAATAAGATTTCTACAGAGCCTCTCATTGTAATCTATTTAGATGACGATGGATTTTTGAGATATTTGTCTACACTTATGACGACATCTGTGTAGATAAAGTTCTCTAGGATAAATGAATCAATACCATTAGGTCTTTTACCGTCGACAGAGTTCCATTTGCCTGTATGTATTTTTCGCTAGACCCGAATCATCACATTTTTATCCTTCAATATAACCAATGCCTACTGTCAAAACCTTTTCATTCGCTTCAAGATCATTTTTTACTCTAGTTGCATCACTCTTTGAAATCCAACTCCTTTGTTTACTCGGATCAGATGACCCATTTACAAAATAGACAAAACACAAGACAGAATTTTTCACCTGAAGATCATTTTTTTCTATTATCTTTTAATAACAAATATACTCAGGCATTACAATTAAAACATTCTCATTCATTTCAAGCTCATTTGTTATTCTATTTGCATCTTTCTCCGTAATACAGTTCTTTCCTAGAACATCATACCTGGTTGAATTATCTCTGTAACTAACTAAGCACCAGACGAAAGTTTTCACCTGAATGTTATGTCTTTTCAGTATCTCAAGAAAATTTTTATCATGGATGGCTTGTTCTGTTACCGGATATATAACATAATCTCCCTTTGTAAAAGAAGGGGAACCAGAATCAGTCCAGTTTTTATCTTTTTTCAATCCGTCTTTTACTACATCAGGCATATCATCTTTGTCCACCTTTATATAGTATTTATAACCCCCATTATCACTATTGCAATCTATGCTATAGTTTAATGTCATATTGTAGTTTTCAAGAATGGCTTTAACTTCCGGCTCAGTTGTTCCATTTTCAAATTGAATAAGAAAACTGTCTATTTTCACCTCTCGATTCGTGGGTGCTTGCATATACCCATAAACTACTACAAGAACCAGAAAAACGGTAAAAACAGCTATTTTCCCATTGATCTTACTCATATTCTTTACCTCTAAAAAAGATGAGGAGTCTTAACTCCTCACATATATACGGTGAGTGTCCTCCCCAAATGCTTCCCAATAAGCATGACCAACTGGCCAGGGATCATTGATGCGCAAATAAGATGTCAGAAAACCATTATCTTGGTACCCACAACAAACTCGAGCATGAGTAGGTGTCCCGCTCATGAATGGTCCATGATCTTCAATTTCATTAACAACCGTATCCCAATATATAACAGTAGTCGTCTTAACGGAGTTAGGTTTATTCATTCCGCTACTTGACTTGTAATAAAGTAATGCATTAGTATCAGTAACTCCATTAGGGGCTACCCCATTCATCATAGCATATATAACATTTTGGGTAGGTCTTACATCGTTATAGTATTTGGTAAGCATTTGAGCACTTGCTGGCTGACAGTAGTTTGCCCAAGTGTTTTATTGGCACCAATGTCGATTCTACCTATTAGGTTGGTATTTTTATATACCGAAAATTATTAAAATAATTTCTGACCGTTTATATCATAAAGCTCAACCGGTTTGGGATCAATAGATGCCCCTGTCCAGTTTTCAAAGCCTTGTGTGTTAGTTGCGATAAAGTGTATCATGTTTGCATTAGCAGCTTTAAGGCTTCTTCAGCAGTTACAGAATAATCTTTTTCTTCCTGTGCACTTACGGCTGGTATTAACGCCACACCAACCAGCATTACCAAAAGAAGTATTCCTATTGTAATTTTGTTCTTAACCATATTTTTTCTCCTGTTTAGCACCCAGGAGGCAGAATCAGGCAAGCTTAAATATTCGCACCTAACGTAATCACTGCCTTTTAGGGCATATTTTATGGAGTTCGGATGATAGCTGGAAAATACTTTTGAACTCCATAAACTCCTTTTTACTAAATCCTTTATAAGTTTTCTGTGTAAATTCTCAAATAATTCGATTTTCGAACTGATTTTGAATCTGAAACTAGTCCTTGACCATTATCTGTTGGATGATTTGGCTAGAAACTTTATATCCTACATTCGGCAGGTTAACGTAATTAGAGATATATATTTTCATATTTCTCTCCCATTAGACTCAATATCTTCCAGTGAATCTCCTCCATATTCAATATTTCTGACTTCATTTTTCCTTTTTTCTGAGAAATAAGTTCTGTAATTCCTTGGAACTTGAAAAATATCCATCTCATTGTAGGTCTTTTTGTTGGTTTCCCTTTTTGATCTGGCACCGTTTCATTTTCTGTTTCTAATTTAATTCTCAGTTTCCATTCTGCAATAGAATAAATCATTAAGCATAGAACCATTATCATGGTTAATGCTTCAATTCTTCCTTTCTTCTTGAGGTAGACTTTCGATATGCTAAATGTATCACTTTTCAAGAATCTGAATCCTTTTTCTACATTGTCCTGTCCTTTGTAATACTTCAGCATCTCTTCAGGAGAAAGACTGATATCATTACTTGCAAGAATGAAAAGTCCCATTTTCTCCATTTCTTTCAAAACAAAAGCATCATTAACCTTTATGATGCCATCAATCCTGAAATAAGTCTTTAATTCTTCATCTTTTGAAGGTCTGCCTTTTTTACCCGATTCACGTTTTTTAATGGATTTCACATCTACCTTTTCAAATGAAACAGAAGGAAAATCTTGAATCCATTTCTCTGCGGCTTTTAATGCATCCTCTTCGCAGAAGAAGTCCTCTACTTTCAGCTTTTTAAAAGACTTCTCTGCTTTTTCTACCTCTTTGTCAAGCTTCGTCCTGAAAGTTCCCTCTTTCTTCTCTTTCATCTTGTGAGAAAGCAACAAAACCCACTTTTGTTTGATTCCGCCATATTCCACAAAGGTTTGATAGAATGAGTACCTCTCATCACTTTTTAGCTTTTGCAGGTTCAGATTTGCAGCTAGCAGTTCCTTTGCCTCGGTAATTGTTGCAGGAACACGACTTATCCAGAAAGACGTCCCTATGTTCTGGATATTATTGTCTGTATAAAAGGAACTATCAGCGACATAGTAAACTTTGCTTTCAGGTCTTAAAACTGATTTGAGAGACGTTATTGCTTCCAGAATTGTGTTTTTGTCTGAAGCATTTCCTGAATGTGTATTCATGAAAAGAGGTATCCCATGTTGATTAACAATCAAGCTCAACACAAATTGTTTGAGATCCCATCGTCCGTTTTTAGGAATTCCAAAAGTAATATCAATAGACTCAGTTTCTTCGTCGTCATAATCACCAAAAACGCTGACACTTGTAGTGTCAGCGTGTAAACAGTGGACAGGAATAGGTAGACGAGCCATAATGTGAAGAGCAATTTCCGTAAACAGTTTTGTAGGGCCATATTTTACGATTCTGTCAAGAGTCTCTCCGATAGCATATTGATTCAGGTCTTCTTTTATTATACCGTCTCCAAAGAGCCTTTCAGTAGAAACGTTTTTGAAAAAATCAGGAAACAGGTACAGACGTTGCCCTATAAAACCAAGGCCATTGAGTACCATGGCAAGGATGCAGACTGAGTGAGGAACATTATGATTCCGTTCTTTAGGAAGTTTCTCATCGATCAGTTTGTCAACTTCAAGTTCTCGGAAAACTCCAGCCATAAGACCGAGGTGACCTAAGAACCTTGTACGTTTTAAGGAGGATTCGACTCTTCTACTGCTGTTTTTCTCTGCCATGGGATTACCAAGAGAGAGATATAAAATTAATGATATTAATTTATAGGTTTACCTGCCGAAAGCAGGTTATATATGGGTACTTGATTGAGGTCATATTCGATGTTATTATATAATCAAAAGTAGCACAAAATAAAAAGTTGTAGAAATAATTTACATCAAATAGGATTTCTACAGAGCCCAGTTTTGAAAAGGTGATTTAATTTTTGAAAAAATTCAGGAGAATGTGGAAATCAGCTTTTCGAGCTGGATTCTCTCACTGGTGGCATCTGTAAGCCTTGAATCGGCATCTGATATTTCTATAATAAGACGTGCGACATCCTTATCGCGTTCTCCAGAATCGATAAGGGCTTCGGAAAGACCTTCGAGGATATCAGTCCCTGAAAGCCCTTTTTCAATTATCATTTCATCTATGAGCTGGCGCCCTCTGGGGAAGTCGCCTGCAAGTGCAGCCTCAAGCAACGAATCTACAGTTTCGTCCCTGCCTTTCATGGTAGCTTCAAAGACGATCTCTTCCGTAATTTCAGCGCTTTCAGCTTTAAGGGCAGCGAGCTGCAGAGTCTGAACAGCTCTTGCAATATTTCCCTTAGAAAGATAAAGGATCGCATCAAGCGCCCCATCTGAAAGCTCCAGGTCCTCGGAAAGGGCGATCCTCTCGAGATGGGGCTTCACGAGGGAATCCGAAACATAGGCAAAAAAGACCTGAAGGCCTCTTGAGCGGAGAGGAGAAATGAGTTTTGAAGGTCTTGTAGTGGAAAGGATAAACCTGCAGGTTGCACTGTACTTTTCCATGATTCGCCTCAGGGCGTGCTGTGCATCCGAACTAAGAGATTCCGCATTATCGATATAAATAAGCTTATAATCAGCGTCTAGAGGCGCCATTCCGGCATACTCGTTAATGATTTCCTTAAAAATATCGATCACGCTTTTGTAGATTTTTTTCGGGTCATCAGTCCCTATAAAACGGACAAAACGCCTGTCCCGCACAAGATAACGTTTTCCCTGGTTGAAAAAATCCGAAGCGTTAAAATATGCAAAGTTGTTTTTCCATGTATCTCCATAGAGCTGCCTAGCAAGAGCAAGAGCAGCCGTTGTTTTTCCCGAATTTTCAGGGCCGTAAAAAATGAGATGGGGCAGGGTCCTGGACTGGACCAGTTCGGAAAGCGTTTTCACGGCATGTTCGTTACCGAGCAGCCTTTCAAGAGTGTCTGCCCTGTATTTTAGAGTCCAGAGATCCTGCATTGATTCCACCTATTTTTCCCGCATTTAAATGTCACTTCAGTGCCTTTACTTTTTTCTCAATATTTACTCTGTTATGCTTCCGTTTCCATTTTCATCTGCATGAAGGAATTCCTTGATTACTACACCATATACAGGTCTTGCAAAGACCACACCAATAAAGACACCGATGATAGTGGTAATTGCAAAGCCTTTCAGGGATCCAAAGCCCATTACAACCAGGGGAGACAGTGCGATAATATTTGTGGCAGCTGCTCCTAAAATGATTGCAAAAGCTTTTCCTATCCTCGAAAGGAAGACCTTTGTTGGCGGAAGCTTGCCCTCGTAAAGCACCTCGTCCGTGATGATTACAAGGTGGTCAATACCTGTCCCGATCGCGGCAATAACACCTGCAATTGCTGCAAGGTCAAGCTGCCAGCCGATGGCTGCTGCTACTCCGAGGATCATAATAACTTCACTGGTAGAAGTCCCGACCATGGGTATAAGGATTTCAGGTCTCCTGTACCTGTAGTAAACAACTGCAGCAACTGCCAGCAGGGAAACAAATCCTGCGATCACTGCTTCAATTTTAAACTGTGACCCGAGACCTGCATCCACATGCCCTGAACCCACAAGCTCTACATTGACAGGCAGGGCTCCCGCCCGCAGGTGGACCTGAAGTGCAGTAGCCTGAACCTTGGCATTTTCATCAGTCCCGGTGGAAGCTTCCCAGGAGTATATAGGTCCTTCACGAAGCTTTGCTGCTGCAGAGTAGCTTAAAGGAGCTCCATAGATTTCCTCTCCATCAAGGTACATTATCAGATAATGGGCATCCGGATTATCAACTGCCCCGGTTTCCAGTGCAACTTTCTGAAGAGCCCTGGCTCCATCTTCTTTCAGGGTAAAAGGAGTGTGCCACTGTTCATCGTGGTATGTCGGAATTCCCACACTTTGAATGGAATCGCCGTAAAGGACATGCTGTGTTTCATTTCCGGTCGTCTGAATTCTGATCTCAAACTTTCCGGGCTTTTCAGCTATTTCCTTGGCAGTTGCCAGGTCGATGCCTGCAAAATCAATAAGAATATATTCGTCCCCTACAGTTCTTACAGGAATATCTTTGAGGCCCATAGAGTTGAGTTTATCGTTAAGGATGTCCCTTGTGAGGTCTCTGGTTTCAGTGCTGACTCCTTCCTTATAAGTTGAGGTTCCATCTTCATTCTTGCGGATTGATCCCCCAACATCTTCCAGTAAAGCCTCAAGCTGTTCTTCAGGGACTGCAGTCCTTATTTCGTAGACGGTCCCGTCCTGAGAACCCATGGCAACTACTTCTGCATCAACGGCTTTTGCAAGATAAGCCTGGAGAAGTGCTTCCTTGCTGGTTTCAGAGATAGTTACCTGAGTCGTGTTTCCGTTAAGTTTGTCCACGCTTACCGTACCCAGAGAATCAAGCTGGGAGGCACTGACCTGAGCAGATGTCGTAAAGGTGACGGAACCGCCGGCAGAACCTCCGACGTCAAGGCTATTTTTTGTAATCTCAATCGGAGCTCCAATTATAGGCTCGACAATTCCGCTGACCAGTTCTCCGGAATCTGCATCAACCTGGACAAGTACACCCTGGAGTTTTATCTGGAGCCAGGACCCGCCTTCCAGGTCAAGCCCAAAGTTGAGGTTGGTTGTTATCCCTTCGCCGGGTGTATAGCTTGGGTGGATGGCTATTAAAGAGCCAAGAAGGATCAGAATGAAGATAATGACTCTCGGATTTTTAAGAAGTCCTTTTTTATCGCTCATCTATTATACCTCCCTCTGAATTCGGGTTTCAGAGAATACCACCTTAGAATCCCCGTATTCAGCAGCCAGGTATTCATCATGTCTGCAAAAAGTCCCGCAATCAACACTATTGAAATCTGCGAAAGCAGAGTGATCTGTGTGAATGAGGGAACGACCAGGTAGGCGAAAGTTGAGACTATGAACATTGCAGTGAGCGCTGCAAGGGTTGTGGTAGTCATTGTGATACCTGTGTGCATAGCCCTGGAAATTTTCTCTTCTACTGGCCCCCTGCGTTTAAGTACTCTATTTGTGAGCAGAATGTCACTATCTACAGAATAACCGATAAGCATAAGCAGAGCCGCAAGTGTTCCCAGGGACAATTCGATCCCTGCAACCCTCATGAAAGCAGCCGCAATCGCAATATCAGAAAAGGCAGAGAGTATAACCGCAGCAGAAGGGATAAGGGTCCTGAAGATCAAAAACACAATTATTGCCATCCCTATAAAAGAAATAGCAAGGGCCTGTAAAGCCTGCACCTGAAGTTCCTGACCATAAACAGGTCCAACCTGCTGGATCTGCACATTGGAATAACGGCCCATTACATCTTCTTCAAGCTGGCGCTGCTGTTCGTTATCCATAATCCCGAACTGCATGATAACTCTGCTTCCGGCCTGCCTGACATCCGTGATAGGATAAGAAGAATACATATTTTCAAGTACAGCAGGAGATTCGGTAGTTTCTAACGAAATCTGGGTACCGCCCTGAAATTCCATTCCCAGGATTAATGGCGACCCGCTGCTTACAAAAGAAACTAGCAGTACTACTAAAGAAAGTGCAAGTACTGCAAGGGGGAATGCCAGCAACTGGCGATTATCGTGACTTTTCACGAAATTATCTAAAAATTCGGTCAAACCTGTTGCCATAATTAAATACTCCGGATGAATGCGTCTATTTTTTCTTGAATCTATCCGAGTTTTTTTGCCGGACATGGAGTCCAGAAAACGTTCAAATTTAGAACACGGAAGTACCATATATCAGCCGGGAACATCCGGGCTATGAGCCCGGAACGCACCTGATAACCTCGATTATAAGTCCTCTTTGAGCTTTCTTCAAAGTCAGGTTCCGAAAAGAAATAACCGCATTCTTTATAGTGTAAATAAGTTTATTTTCTTCAGTTCTATATTCTATAGATTATATTAATTATTCCTCGAAAAACAATTCTTTCCCTATATAGCGTTAATTCATTCATTTAAAATTTATTGCCAGAAGTGATACAAGTTCTAACGTTATAACTATATATACCATTTACTCTTCATTAAAAATAATGACAGAAAGACCTTCTCTTGATGAGTATTTTCTTGAAATAGCCTACGTGGTGGGAAAGAGAGCGACCTGCCTCCGGAACAATGTGGGGGCAGTAATTGTACGGGATAAACGTATTCTTTCAACCGGTTATAATGGGGCCCCAAGCGGCATGGAACACTGCCTTGATGTAGGATGTATCCGGGAACTTGAAAAAATCCCCTCAGGCACGCGGCACGAGAAATGCAGGGCAGTACATGCAGAGCAGAACGCCATTATCCAGGCTGCACTCCACGGAGTAAGTATTGCCGGAGCAACTATTTACTGTACGCATCAACCGTGTATCCTGTGTGCTAAAATGATTATAAACTCAAACATCAAAAGGGTAGTATACTCAATACCTTATCCTGACACCGATTCCCTGATTTTCTTCAGGAGCGCAGGCGTGGAAGTGGAACATATTCCTTTTGAGATAAAATATTGAATACCTGGCAAGTTATATTGTAAGTACGGAAAAGGGATAAGAGGTGGAGTAATGCCCGAAGAACTAAAAGCCAGAACACTGAAAGTAGAAGATCTGATCGAGTACCAGGAAGGGTCGGTTGTAAGCAGGGAAATTATCCGTAAAGACACAGGAACTGTGACTGTATTTGCCTTTGACAAAGGGGAAGGATTGAGCGAACATACTGCACCTTTCGATGCCATGGTTCAGGTAATAGACGGGAAGGCAGAGATCATTATTTCCGGGAATAAAAACGTTCTTGAGGGAGGGGACATGATAATAATGCCTGCCAGTGAACCCCATGCTCTCAATGCCCTTGAAAGGTTCAAAATGATTCTGACAATGATTCGCTCGTAACTGATCTATGTGCAATATATTCTCTTTTAATTTTTACTTTTAAACCTTAAATCCCGAGTTTTACCTCTAACCCGGTCATATTTTTAATCCAATACTGTTTTCAACATTAATCCAATATGTTTTTAACATTAATCCAATATGTTTTTAACATTAATCCAATATGTTTTTAACATTAATCCAATAATGTTTTTAACATTTTTTCCAGCTCATTTCTTATTTCTCAAGCACCGAAGACCCTGTTTAATGACATCCATGTTTTCAGGGCGGTATGACTCTTTTATAGATGTATCCCCTTCACAGTAGTAATCAAGCCCGCGGATGATTACAACCGGGATTCCACCTGCTCCTTCTCCCATTAAAAGATTGGCAGCACCTGCAAGTTCGTCAGCAATTGCCTGCTCTGTGATTTCCAGGACTTTGCCGAAAAGGTCCTTTTCCCCTATCCAGCGTTTTACAGGTTTTATATTATAAATTCCGATGGCAACTCCAGTCTGCCCGATCTTGAAAGCTCTTCCGTTTGTGTCCGTAATAATAATGCTTAACTTTTTCCCGCTAAGCTTTTCAAGTTCCTTTCCGATTTTTAAGGCACTTGCATCCGGGTTTTCAGGGGGGTACAGTAAAAACCCGTTCTCAATATTAGACTCGTCAATTCCTGCATTAACACAGGTGTGCCCTGCGAGAGTCGTCACAAGCATAAAAGGTGTCTCGACAAAGACTTCCCTGCTCTTTGAAAGGACCGCCTGTATAAAACGAGGATCTTTTCCTGTCCGGGCTGCAATTTCAAGAGCTTCTTCTCCAGGGGTGATATCTTCGAGCCTGAAAATTTCCCCTTCGGCTTTTGCAACAATGGTTGATGCAATAATCATAATGTCTCTGTCCTGAAGTCCAATTTTCTCACAGATGATGGAGGGCAGGTTGTCTCCTTCATGTATGAGAGGGATTTTTTCTACGGCAATTGCTTCGAATTTCAAAGGATTCCCTCAAATAATTTAAAATGATAGAATATTGAGCGGGCTGGTTTACAGAGTTACAAAAACCCATAAATGAATAATTTAGACCAGTAAAGGCAGTAACCATAAATAAGACCACCGATATACTGGATTTTGCGGCGATGATGAAAGTTACCCCGGCTGAGCAAAAGATGATGAGAACAATTTCCTGATGCCGCACTTTTTACTTTAATTTATTCATTATTTTTTTTCGATTACCATACTTTTCGATTACTGGGACAATTCAAATAATTCTTCAATTGTTTTCAATTTAATAACTGTTTAAATTCAATAACTGTTTAAGTTTAAGAACTGTTTATCTTCAGGAGTATAATTAAAAATTTATATCTAGCTTGCAGACCATTTTCTGAAGGGGTGTTAATTATCAGTCAGTACGAATTGAGTGAACTCATAAAGAAAATCAAAGAAAAAAGCCCTTTTGAATGTAAAGAAAACCCGCGAAGCAGGCCTCGTGCCTTAAAAATTATCATAAGCAAACTGTACTATTCCCTGGACTATAAAAATGAGCCTCAGGCAACCCGGGAAAAGGTAACTCAAATGCTTCTTTACCACGGGCAGTTCAGCAGGGAAGAGATCGACGAAGCTTTCAGAATGGCTTCAAGAGAAACCACAGATTATTCCATAGAATTCCTGAAGCAGCATCCTGAGCTTGCAAGAGTTGAGGCATTGAAGAATAAAGAGTTCCCTGATGAGGAAGACGAAGGATTAAAAACGTCCATTGAAGGAATGGATAAACTTACAGAAACAAAGTATATTTTTCCTCACTATACCTGAAATTCCCTCAAGTCCGATAAAAATTTCGGAAAGAGGTGAAATGAGGAGAAAAGCAAATGAATACGGCAGGAAAAAAATTAAACAATTGTAAGCAAATTGACAAAAAACTGGAACTGTAAATATAAACCGGATAGATAAAAAAGATAAAATTAATGGACTGAGGAAAAATAGGAAGCCTCTTATTTAGAGGCTCTATTAATTCGTTAAATCAAAGTGTGTTTTCCTCTTCTGAGAGGATTACTTGATCTCTAGTTACTCAATCTCTATCTTCTTTTTCGGCTCTTCAATTTTCGCTTTTGGCAGCATTATGGTCAGGACTCCATTGTCCATTTTTGCACAGGCTCCTTCTTCCCTGACACTGGAAGGCAGGCGAACAGCACGGTAAAATTGTGTATATGCTCTCTCCCTCCGCAGGTACCCTTCTTCTTCGGATTCCTTTTCCTTGCCGGATTTTGCGCTGATCTCAAGCATATCCTCTTTGAGGTTAATTTCTACGTCCTCTTTATTAATTCCAGGCAGGTCTGTAGTAACCAGAAGCTTGTCGTCTTCTTCCTTTATGTCAATGGCAGGAGTGTATACTTTTCCGCCACCCCATTCTTCCATGGGCATGAAGTCTTCAAACAGCTGGTTCAGGCGTTCCTGTGTTCTTTTAATCTCTTCAAAAGGATCCCAGCGTGCGGGTCCTGAAAATGATCTTTTAGCAGGCCATCTCATCTTTTATTCCCCCTTAAGTAAAAAAATTATGCAGATATAGTTTGCTATTTTGAATATATTGAGAAAGGATATATAAGTTTTCTCAGGTAATTTCACAAAAATGTACTTAAAAAAGGAATCACAAATGAATAAAATGTGCAAAATGAAAAAAATCCCGAGAAACCCGGTTAAAAGGGATTTCAGGAGAAAACTAAAAGGTTCCGGGTCTGGAACTTATATAAAGCAATATAAGGACCTGGTAAGAGAGAACCTTGCAAAGAACATAAAGATTCTGATAACATAGAATATTATAAAAATCTGGTAACAGAAAAACTTATAAAGAGCCTGAAAAAATTTAGCTCTTTATAAGAATTCCTATGAGGTCTGAAGCTTTTACGAGTCCCATAGAGCCATTTTTAACTGATTCCTCATCAAAGGCTTCCACATTGTCCGTTTCTGGTTTATCAGTTCTGTAGATAGCAAACGGAATAGGGTCTCGTGTATGGGTCTTTACTGATATAGGGGTAGGATGGTCAGGAAGTACAAGGATTGTAAAAGGCTCATCTGAGTTTTCTGCGTATTCAAGGATAGGGGCAACTATGCGGCTGTCAAAATCCTCAACTGCCTTCAACTTTTTCTCAATGCTGCCTTCGTGCCCTGCCTCATCAGGAGCCTCGACATGCACGAAAACAAGATCTCTGGTTTTCAATGCTTCAATAGCTGCTCTGACCTTCCCCTCATAATTGGTATCCAGGTAACCGGTTGCTCCGTGGACTTCAATTACATCCAGCCCGGCATAAATCCCGATTCCCTTAAGCAAATCCACTGCGGAAATGACAGCTCCTTTTTTCCCATAAAGTTTCATAAAAGCCGTGAACTTCGGGGCGTAGCCCTGCCCCCAGACCCAGATAGAGTTTGCAGGGTTTTTTCCTTCCTCCACTCGTTTAAGGTTAACGGGATGCAGTTCCAGAACAACCTTGGAAGCTTCAATAAGCTCTGAGAAAAACTCCCCGTCTTTTCCTCTGGGCAGATATTTATCTATTTTCTCTCCTGTGATATCGTGCGGAGGTGTGCATTCCGTTTCTGCCCCCAGGTTATTTCCGGCAACGATAAGGTGCCTGTAACTTATTCCCGGATAAAACCTGATATTCTCTGTACTGAGTTCGTAATCAAGAGTATCAATCAAAATCTCTGCTTCATCACTGCTGATATGCCCTGCACTGTAGTCTTTTATCATCCCGTGCTCTGTGGTAATAAGATTGCACCTGAAAGCCACATCGTCCGCTGCAAGAGCTACTCCCATACTCGCAGCTTCCAGAGGAGCCCTTCCTGAGTAATAGGTTGCCGGGTCGTATCCCAGAATTGACATATTTGCAACGTCGCTTCCTGGAGGAAAACTATCAGGTACGGTCTTTGCAAGCCCGGCTCTCCCGCGCGCTGCAATGGAATCCATAGCAGGTGTTCGGGCTGCCTGTAGAATAGTCCTGTTACCCAGTTTCTCTATAGGGTAATCCGCCATTCCGTCTCCTATAAGTATGGCATATTTCATTGCTTCACCTTTTTCCAACTGCTTTAGCCATTTCTTCTTGCGGATAAAATATATCACTTTCTACCAGATACCTGAATAATATTTTTTTGGCACCTGCCAGCAAGCTTTTTCTGCTGATCCTAATGTTTCAATTCCTATACCCATTTTACACAAACATTATAATATAGTATCCATATCCTATACACGACACGCTCTCAAAGTAAAATATATTAAGTGGCAGGAGAGCCAGAACATAATCTTCTTTACATGCAGGATAATTTATAAAAAAGCAACCTGCAGACGTAACAGTGTATATTTCAGGGCTAAAATAATGCTAGCCAGGATTTAGCCGTAAATTCTGATCGCAATGGTCAGATTAATTAAGATTCAGAACACTAAGGATAACATAGTACAAAAAATTAAAATGTGAGATACCCGACTTAATGCTAAAACGTGATCCGATCATGAAAATAGTAATGAAATTTGGAGGAACTTCCGTTGGGGACGGAAAAAAGATCCGTCATGTTGCCCATCTTCTCAAAAAATACAATGAGGAGGGCAACCAGATTGTGGTGGTAACCTCGGCACTCGGTGGAGTAACCGATAGGCTTCTGGAAAATGCTCGCCTTGCCTCAACAAAGGGCAAGGTTTCGCTTGTCAAAGAATTTAAAACAGAACTTACAAACAAACACCACGAAGCCGTGAGGGACGCCATTGAAGACCCCAATGTCGCAAAAGATGTCCTCCACATCCTTGACCTCAGGATTGACGAGCTTGAAAAAGCCCTGATCGGTATCTGCTATCTGGGTGAACTTACAAACAGGTCAATCGATTATATTTCTTCGTACGGAGAACGTCTGGCGGCTCCAATAATTTCAGGCGCTGTCCGATCCCTGGGGATCCCATCAATCGAATACACCGGGGGAGAGGCAGGGATTTTAACCACATCGGATTACGGAAACGCCCGTCCTCTTGAAAAGACATACGAGCTCGTATCAAAAAGGCTTGGGTGCAGGCTTGATTCTCATATCCTTGTGGTCACAGGCTTCATAGGGGAAAATGAAGACGGGATAATTACCACCCTTGGAAGAAGCGGGTCCGATTTCTCAGCTTCCATACTTGGAGCAGCCCTGAAAGCTGACGAGATCTGGCTCTGGAAAGAAGTTAACGGGATCATGACAACGGACCCGAGAATCGTTCCCGAAGCAAAGACCATCCCGCAGATCTCATATGCAGAAGCCATGGAACTCTCTTATTTCGGAGCAAACGTTCTGCACCCGCGTACTATTGAACCGGCAATGCGCGAACACATTCCCGTAAGGGTCAAAAACACCTTTGATCCGGAGTTCCCCGGTACACTGGTAGTATCTGAGAAGTTCCAGTGCAAGCATGTTGTAAAGGCAGTGAGCCTGATCAAAAATGTAGCCCTTATTAACATCTCAGGCGCGGAAATGGCAGGGACAATCGGGACTGTAGCAAGGCTCTTTACCGCTCTTGCAAGGGCAGGGGTAAATATTGTTATGATCAGCCAGGGGTCCTCAGAGTCCAACCTATCTTTCGTTGTCAGTGAGGCTCATGTGGAACCTGCGTTAAAAGCTCTTCATGCAGAATTCAACCGTGAAATCATAAAGGAAATTACTTCGGACAAAAATGTATGTGTGGTTGCGGTTGTTGGTGCTGGGATGGCAGGAACTCCCGGAGTGGCAAAAAGGGTATTCGGAGCACTTGGGAATTCAATGATTAATATTATTATGATAAGCCAGGGCTCTTCCCAGTACAATATCTCTTTCGTTGTCAGGGAAGATGACGCATTTGCCGCAGTCAAGACACTGCACGACGAATTCGAACTTTATAATGGAAATGGAATTGAAAAAAAGCTGTAAAGCTTGCAGGAATGGTCACAGAATGAGTGAAAAGCACTTAACATACGCGGATTCGGGCGTGGATATTAAAGAGGAAGAAAAAACTGTCAAAACCCTTATCGACAAATTAAGTTATGTTCGAAAAGGTATAGGAGCCCCACTTACAGGAATAGGGCACTATGCAGGGCTTCTCGACTTCGGAGAGTATGCCCTGGCAATGACAACTGACGGAGTCGGCTCAAAAGTACTTATTGCTAATGAGATGCAGCGCTGGAACACCGTCGGAATAGACTGCATCGCAATGAATGTTAACGACCTTCTTGCAATAGGGGCCGAACCTGTAGCCTTTGTGGACTATCTTGCCCTGGAGAAGCATGAAGAAGGCTTTGCCGAACAGATCGGAGAGGGACTGCTGAAAGGAGCCGAAATCTCCAGGATGTCCATTGTAGGCGGAGAGACCGCTACTCTTCCCGATATAATTAAAGGTTTTGACCTGGCAGGCACCTGTCTCGGATACCTTAAAAAAGAGGATATTATCGAAGGAGGAAGGGTCCGGGTAGGCGACGTAATTGTCGGCATCCCGAGTACAGGCGTCCACAGTAACGGTTACACCCTTGTGAGAAAAATCATACAGGAATCCGGGTACTCCTATCACGACCCCTGCCCCTATGACAGTTCAAAAACCATAGGAGATGACCTTCTTGAGCCCACGAGGATCTATATTGAAGTCCTTGATGTCCTTAAAGCGTGTGAAGTCCACGGGCTTGCTCACATAACCGGAAGCGGGCTTTTGAAACTGAGAAGGGTTACAAAACTCGGTTTTGATTTCTACGACCCCCTAGAGCCCCAGGAGATTTTCAAATTCCTGCGGAAAGAAGGCGGAGTCGATGACCTTGAGATGTACAGGACCTTCAATATGGGAATGGGCTTTTTGATCATCCTTCCGGAAAAAGACGCCGAGAAAGCTGCAGAAATAACAGGTGGAAAAATCGTAGGCAAAATCGTGGAAAGCGGGATCAGGGTTAAAGACCTGGTAATAGAGTAAAAATGTAAAACTTAATCCTGTATCAACTTAGAGGGAAAGAAAAGAAAAATGCTCTTTTCCCCTACGTTGAAATCTTTTCTGCTTCTCTGCTGTGATAGCCCAATTTTTTAATCCGGAAAGGAGTGACTTCTGGACGGCTTCTTACAAGAACGGCTTCTTATTATTGCGGTTATTTTAAACTTATTTTTTCCACATATTAAGATAGCTGGCCGAGGATGCGCCTGAGCTTTCAGAAGTCTTTGCCTTTTTTATTGGGCCTGTTCCCTTTCCCTTTTCTGCATCTCTGAGCCGATTGATCTCCTTTATGCTGTCATCGTTCTCTATGCTCAGGACAAATGATCCATGACAGGGTTTGGTATAAGGAAAAATCAGGGCATTTCCCTTCGCTCCCATAGCAATGGGCGGTACTCCTATTATGTAGTAGTCCTTGAATATCTTGTAGCCCGGGGACACATAGTAGACTTCATCCGAGTTTTTCTCAATATACTCTCTTGCTTCTTTGAAGCTTATCCTGTCCAGGAGGATTGTATATTTCATCTGTTCAATACAACTCATCTGGCTATTTCCCCCATTATTTTATCCAGTTTGTTTTTAAGTCGAACAGGATTGTGAACATCCTGTGTAACTATTTTCTCACAATCGAACTCTATAGTTTGAGCTAATTCCTCAGCGTGCCTTCCAAAGACGATTGAATACATTCTGACCTGAGAAATAGCGCTTACCGTCGCTGCATAAGTCACTCCTGAATCATTATGCATGAAGGCAAAGCATATGTCAAAATCCGCTCTTTTTTCAATAATGTCTTCCAGAGTTTTATCAAGGTCTACCAGCTTTTTTGCATAATACCCGTCAGAATCAGAAATTTTCAAAAGCTTGGTTGCGGCATTTGTTCCGGCAACGGTGACATCGAATCCTGACTGGGTAAGCTTATGAGAAAGATACAGGGCAATACTGGTTTGAATCGGGACCTCTGGACATCCCATCATGAGGAGAACTTTTACGCCGGTCATAACATTTCCTCTCTGAGATATTTTGTCTGTAAGAATGGCTTATTGGTTAATCCTGAATTTCAACCTTTGCAATTGAGATTCACAGAAGCTATTGAAAAAACGGAAACATTCAGGCCAACCATTTATTTTCAGGTCTACTTTTCAAGCAACAAAATCAAGCTGTTTACTGTTCTCATGTTATCATTAATTAAATATAAAAATTGTCGGACCCGTTTTGATAGAGATCTCGAATTCTCTCCAATGTCAATAAATAAGGAATTCACAGAATTCTCTATTTTATTTTCAGAATTCTATATTCTCTATTTTCATTTTCTAAATGTTATATTCTCTATTTTCATTTTCTAAATGTTATATTCTATATATCATATCTTCGTAATTTTAATTGGTGGATTAACTGGAGGTCACCTGAGGCAGTAATATCTACCGGAATTTTCCGGATTACTTGAAAAACATAAAAGGTACAAAAATGGTGTGTTTAAGCGAATATGACTTTGACATTCTTCTAAAGAACGCCACTCTGAAAGAGTGTGAAACCCTTATTAAGGAACGTTCGGAGGAAGTATATCTCGTACCCGGTGGGTACGCAGTAAAAGGTATTATCCTTATGGGTGCAACTGTTCCTGTTGGTTTTTCAGGAAATGACATTATATTTCAATTTATAAAGCCCTGTTTCGGCCTGTTTGTTATCAGGCTGAGAAATGAAGCAGAAGTAATTAGGAGACTTAGAGACCAATATAAAAAAGATAAAAATGTAAAAAAGATAAAATAATCTCATAAACCTGCTCTTATCTATTGTTTAAATTTTAACTTTTCCGGTACATTCAGTCCTGCACTTGAAGAACCCGGCTGCAGGTAGTTCGTGAATTGTGGTCGCAACAATCATGCCTTCTCCGATTTCTTTCACAGCCATTATGGGCCTGCCTCTTTCGTCTTCAAGAACAACCCGGGCATCGGTTTCTGAAAAATAGCCATCGCATCCTGCAGGAGGAATAATGTTTTCAATAAGTTTCTGAGCTTCGTGCTCACCTACAGGACGGGGTGTACATGGGTTTTCTTCCATCACATATTTTAGAGAGAAAGGAAGCCATTCATATTCGTAATCGGGCACAAGAGGACTGAAGATTAGAAGGGTCCCACCTTTTGCCACGAACTTTTCAAGGGAGCGTTTGCCGCGTTCAAGCCCGACTCCTGTTTTTGTGTACTGTTTATTTGCAAAACCTGTAGGCAGGACAAGAATTTTACAGGCAGGCAGATAAGGAGTTCCAAGTGACGTTGAGAGTGCACGGCTGCATTCAAGCCCATACTCTATGAAGAGTTTTTCAAAAAGAAGAGGGCAGTCCCAGAGAATAATTACATCACTCATAAAAAAGGATAGTGAACTCCCACATATGAATTTATCCATGTGAACAAAGATTCAGGGAGTAAGAGAAGGTTCGGATGATATCAGCCGGGATTCGGGAATACGAATGTTATTCAGGTTTTTTCCGAACTCAAAAACTATCATGTGAGGGCTGGAAGTGACTGTGAAAGGATGCCCAATGCATTTGAAAATATTTGAATAGTAGCAAATAACACGTTCACAAACTTTACTGTCGCAATAGTCGTGAATTAATCTTACATATTCGCTGCCTTTCTCGGTGCAGACTTCGATTTCGGTTCCTATATTGTCGGTGAGGTAAAGAGCTTTGAAAATCATTATGTGCTCTGAAAGGGTGAAAGCCTCAGGGGGTTTGCCTGTAAATAACTCAAATTCTCTTGCAATATCGTCAACTGAAGGGAGATCTCCGGAAACAAAAGCTTCAAAAACTTTCTTATTCATGCTGAGCCGCTGGTAGTTTTGCTCCCTATAGATTTTGATAAGATTTTTCCAGAATTCGGGTCTTTTCCGGATTTCCTTAAAAGTGCTCTCCATCGGTCCGAAGTATTCTTCAAGCCCTTTAGGAATTTTCTCATAGTCAAGAAACTCAAATCGCCTGAGATAGACCTTGGTCACGTTTGACCTGCTAAATAAACCCTGTATATCGAGCTTCATCTGTTTTGCAAGAAAGAGAGAAAGGCTGTGGGCAATTACTCCCCTGAAACAGGGATTGCCATTTGAAAGAGTGAGGATTACAGATTCCGGTTCAGGGCTTCCGGTGCACTCTGCATCGACTTTAATTTTCCAACCCAGTCTATTATTCAGTACGTTTACATAATCAATAAAATCAGGGATCTTTTTAATAGTATACGGGTTTATTAACTCGTATACAGTTGATTCTTCAATAAGCAAACCTGAAGTTTTCCTGATAAACCATTCAAGCATTGTATGATGGATGAGCAGGAATTCTTCCTCTTCAATCATTCTGTTGCGGGATTCTGCACCCCTTGAAGCCTGGTTTGAGTCTTTAGAGTTTTGATCTCCTTTTTCCCCATTTTTTTCATCAATAAGCTGACAGGCAGTTTCTATAGAGTCCCTTATTGCTGCACTCAAATTTCCATTATTTTTGTCCAGAAAGGGCTTTAATTTATCTATATAACACTGGTCAATTGAGATATTTTTTCGGACTATCAAAAGGACATCCTCTTTTCCCTTTTTGGAGTTGAAGGAGATTCGAATTTTCCTCGCTCGCCTCACTATTTGATATTTATGAATCAGTACTAGATAGTAGTTATTACTTATTAATTTTTTTGTTGGAGCATTGAACGGAATATTTATATTTAGTAATTTGAGACAAAAATAAATGAAAACTAAAAACAGATTCATGAAAAACGAATATAAAAAAAGAGACAAACTGTAAAGAGCCGCATTTACATCAATAATTTATTTTTATATTTATTATGTTTGAAAAAATAGAGAAAATAAAGTACCGGTAATAACAGTTGTGGGAAGATAAATTAGCAGGTATCAATAATAACAGCCGCGGGAAAATGAATTAACAGGCAACGACAATAACATTTTATATAAGATAAATTAAGAGGAATCTGCAAACTCAATAATAATCAGATTTGATATTGACCTGATCTCAAATGTGCAGCCTGCCATTTTGAATAATTTAGAGAAAAACTCTGTAAGTTTTTCAATAGCAGTTTCTTCGGAAAATTGATGCCTGATTTTTATACTTATTTTTCCCCTCTCAACTGTCCGCTCAAGATCATTTGCCAGCTGGGTGACGGTAATTAATCTTTTGCAAATTGCAAGTAATTCATAAAGTGGAATTTCCCTGATGGGTTTGCCTGCAGATGCCTCAATAAAATTTGTCACATCCGGGATGCCTCCAGAGAGGAATGTCTCAAAGACGTCCTTGTTAAGGTTTACACGCTGATACCTCTGCAACCTGTATCTTTCCACCAAAGAATTCCAGAAATCTGGCTTGCTCCTGATTTCTTTAAAAGTATAGTCAAGAGTCCCGAAATTTTTTCTAATACCCGGGGGGACATCCGTGTAAGACCTGTGTTCCTTGAGGAAAATGCGAATTGAATTGGATTTCCTGTGGACAAAAGGAACATCAAGGTTCAAATGGCGGCCGATAAATATGGAAATTGCCTCAGCAAGGTATGCTCTCAAACTGGGATCCCCGTTCTCAATTACTATGACCTCGGTGTTGTCTTCCCAGATACTGGAGTAAGCTTCAACCTCCCACCCCATATTCTGACTGCGTATATTAAGATACTCAAGAAGGTCCGGGACATTCTTGATCTGATAAGGATTGAAAATCTCACTTACCAGCTCGTCATCTACAAGTATCCCATCGGTATTTTCGATAAGCCACCTGAATGAGAGCTGACTGACGAGTATGCATTCCCCGCTCTCGATCAGATTATTGCGAATTTCAGGATACTTTGTGGAGTTCTGTGTAAAATATTCCAGGGCATCTTCTACAGACTCATGGCCCTGAAGAGCAGCATCCGCGAACTCTATTACATCCCTGATTGCAGCACTCAGGTTCCCATTATTTTTTTCCAGGAAGGGCTGCAATTTCTGGAGATATTCGTCTTCCATAGAAACGTTTTTGCGAATCAAAGGTTATCCCTGCTTACAAAAATTTTGCTTCAACAAATCGTCTGGCGTTACAGGTACAATACAGGTACAATATAAGCTTAAACAGTATAATCAGGCTTATAAATTCGATTTATAAATATTTAAGAATTATTATTTATTCGTAAAAATCCAGACCCGGAGAAATTTTTACAACATCCTCTACTGAAATTTCAGGAAGAGAAAAATCAAAAATAATGAGTCCGGATACGTAAGTTACACTGAATCTGTGCAGACCGGCCTCGAATAAATTGGAAAACAGCTTAATAAGCTTTAGAACCACACTTTCTTCAGAGTAGTCGTGCCTGATTTTGATGCACTCTTTTCCTTTTTCAGCACATATCTCCACATCATTTACAAGCTGTGAAGCTACTACAAGATATTTAAAAAGAGGCAGAAGTTCTTGAAGTGGAATTTCACGAAGCGAACGGTCAGCCTTAACCTCAAAGTATTTTGTAATATCAGGGAGCTTCCCTGCCAACAGGGCTTCAAAGAGGCTCTTGTCCAGGTTTACCCTCTGATAGTTGAATTTAGTATAAAGTTCAGCAAGCGTCATCCAGAAAGCAGGCTTTCTCTCAATTTCCCTGAAAAGAATATCTCTGGAACCAAATAGGTTCCGAACTCCGGGAGTTGCTTCGAGCATATCGTGACGAACAAAAGGTCTGAGATATACGGTGATTGAATTTGATCTCCTGTGCAGAGCCTCGGCATCCAGACCTGCCCAGCGCGAGAGAAAAATACAGGCTACCTCAACAAGAAACTCCCTCATGTCTCTATCCCCTCCGGTGAAATCCATACTGGTACACCCGTTTTGAAGGTTTTCTCCACAGGAAGTCGAGACTTCAATCTTCCACCCAAGCTGCTTACTGATGGTGTTCAGGTACTCTATCAGTTCGGGGACTGTATTAATGAGGTAGGGATTTATAAGTTCATGGACAATATCTTCATCTATAAGCTTCCCAGCACTGTTTCTGATAAGCCACTTAATCATCTGCTGGTTTACCATAACACATTCTTCATTCCTGAGAAGCTCTTCTCCTGCTCCAGGAAAACTTTCCTTTTTTCCTGGATTTTCAGAACTTACATCTTGAGTTCCATAACTTTCAGGGCAAAGGCTAACCAGATCAATTGCTTCCCTTATTGCTGCACTTAAATTACCTCCATTCTTTTCCAGCAAGGACTGGAGCTTCTGGAGGTGAACTTCATCTAAAGAAACGTTTTTACGAATCAACAAAATCCCTGTTACTTTTTCTATATTGTGGCCGGTTCTGGGGAAATTTCCATCTGCAGGATAAATGTCTGAGGATCTTTGAAAGCTGGACTTATCTCTTTCAGGTCAGACAATAATTATTTTTCATCTACATTATTTCGAAATTTGTACTTCTGGACAGTCATTGATTAAAAGATACAAAATATAAATAACTTATTATTTCATCCGAAAAATATAAATTTACATATTTTCTGACAGCTTAACTCGAAACACCTGGACAACCGGAATGGCTTTAAGGTCTGCACATATTATCTAGCCTCATGAACTGCAATGTAGAAAGACTTTCAAGAGTCCGCATGATTGCGGATTATCAATTTGGGAAAGGTACAGGAAAAGAGCTGTTCCCAGAAGGGTCAACTTTCCAGCTTTCCCGGACAAAAAGGGTACGCCAGGTACTTCACTCAGGCAAAAGAATTGCAACTGCACGAGCAAAAGATGGTTTTTTCACTCTCAGCATCGAAGGAGCTTCCGTAATTCATAAACTTCTTTCGGGAAAAAAGCTAAGGGTAGTTGTTTCCGATGATGCTGCACCTTTTGTGGAGGCAGGCAAAACGGCTTTTGCAAAGCATGTTATTGATATTGATCCGGAACTCAGGGCTGGAGAAGAAGTCCTTATTACGGACAAAAATGACAGGCTGCTTGCAACAGGGCAGTTGCTGTTGTCTCCTGCAGAGATCCGGGATCTTGATAGTGGAGCGGCTGTGGATGTGCGGGCAGGAATTGCTTCGAAATAAGGGAAGTAGGGCAAGAAAACAGGTGAAGAAAATAAATTTTATACGAAAGGCAAAAAGTATTTTTACTTTTTATACAAATTTTCATATAGCCAGATATAATATATAAGATGCCATCTTTACTGCCCAAAAAACAAGAATGAGCAGAAAAAATGAATAAGAATATATTGTAGATAGTTATTTTTGAATGAATACTACCTTACAAAAAATGCAGTTATATTTTCAAGCGTGGTCTAAAAAACCGCACTCTGAAAACTACATCTGAACCTTTAAACCTACTAAATCTGAACCTTTAAACCTGATACCAGGAAACAGTTTTCTCGGAGAGTGAAAACATTTCAGAGCCAGAGCAAATCCTGAAATACCTTCTGGTTCCCGATAATACCAGAATAGAAACAAACATGATTACAGTAGAGGGAGACGTAATCATCGGCAACCACTCCAGCATCCAGTACTGTATATCTGGAGACACTGTCATCATGGGGGAAGGAGTTGCTGTTTCCGGAGACGTGATAGCCTGCTCTGATGCAAGAATTGACATGTGGTCAAAAATAGGTAGCGGAGTTAAGGTAGGAAGAAACGCCTATCTGGGAGAATTTGTTACTATCGACGGGAAACTGATCGTTGCAGGAGACCTGGATGTAGGAAAAGAGGTCAAAATCAAAGGCGGATTTGAGGCTAAAGGCTGGATTGTTGTCAGGAACCCTGTCCCTGTAATTATGTTTCTGCTCCTGTATATCAGGGAAATGATGCGTCTCGGCAAAGGGGAAGAAGTCGAAAAAGCACTTGAAGAGCTGTTTGATGATTCCGGGGAAGAAGAAGAGTTCGATGGAAAAGAACCCGGGGAAAAAGTACTGATCATACCTGCAGATGCAAAAATCTCCCCTGAAGCCATTGAAGTCAGCGGAGAAGCAATTATCGGGAGCAACTGCTATCTGATAGGAAATCTCAGGGTTCAGACCATAGAAGCCGGGGAAGCCCTTACCCTTAAGGGAAGCATAAATTCGGAAGGAAACATAATAATTGGAGAAAACAGCACCGTCTATGGAAGCCTTGTTTCAAAAGGGCAGGTAAATATCGGCAGGAACAGCAGAGTCTTCGGAGGTATAAGGGCCGATTCCGTAATCCTGCATGAAAAAGCAATAGTGGACGGTACTATAAAAGCACCTGCCGGTGTATCTTTTTTAAGAGAAGCAGCCGGAGAAAAGCCTCCTCTTGCAGATGTCAACGCTTTAGGGAAAGTGCTTATGGTCGGGCTAGAAAAGCAGCCAGAGAGTAAGACTGAAGAAGAACCCGTAAAAGCTGTGGAGCCCGCAGATATAGATTCTCTGATCAAGACCGGCCCGAAAGTCAAAAACGGATTTGTGCCCGGTATGGAGAAAAAATCTGCCCGAACCAGATCCCTTGCAAGAACCCGACATTTTTCGGGGTCCAGAACTAGAAAAAGACAGGGAACCGGAGAACACCAGAGCTAACCCGAATTCTTAAAAACGGGCTCTGAAAATGTGGGGTTCTTCTGCCCGAGTTTTTTTAAAGGATACTCTGGAATACAGAATTTCCTGTGGATCCTGATTTCTTTGAGCACTGATTTTGCTCTACAGCAGAAAAACTTCTTTTTCCAGAGAGCAGGTAACCTGTGACACTTAAGTGAATTCGAGAGGATTAACGGTTTTCCTGTTTCCCGGGAATAGGAAAAATTTAAACTGAGAAAAATTAGTTAATCAGGAAGTTATTAATTCAGGACATCTCTGTAGAAACCATCAGTTAGTTTAGAGAAGAAGTTCTTAATTTAGGAGAAGAAATTCTTAATTTAAGAAAAGAAGTTTTTAGTTTAAGAGAAGAAGTTTTTAGTTTAAGAGAAGAAGTTCTATCAAGATACTCATTTGAGATATGAACTTATGAAGCAACCATGAAAATCATCATGAAAATCCATGAAGTTGACATATAAACTCATGAATTTCCGATGTTTAGGTGAAAACCGAAAAACCGCTTGAGTTTCAGTATTAACTTTCACTATTAGTCACTGATAAATTAGTCACTGATAAATTAGCCACTGATAAATTTACAATCACAAATTTAAAGGAAGGGAATTCACTTGACAGATAAAATTATTAATTCCGGTAACCTTGAAGCAGGGTACGATTCCGTTATAGATAAAGATTCAAAGTATGTGATGCAGACTTACGGGCGCCAGCCCCTCGTTCTCTCAAAAGGCAAAGGAGCAGTTGTCCAGGATATTTACGGTAAGGAGTACATCGACTGTGTCGCAGGCATTGCAGTAAACAATGTTGGGCACTGCCACCCCACAGTTGTTAAAGCAATCCAGGCACAGGCTGAGAAGCTGATCCACGTTTCCAACCTGTATTATACTGAAATCCAGGCAGAATTTGCAGAAAGCCTTGCCTCGATTACAGGCATGGAACGTGTCTTTTTCTGTAACTCGGGAGCCGAAGCCGTAGAGGCTGCGATGAAACTGGCCCGTGTAGCTACAGGAAAAAGTGCTTTTGTAGCAGCCGAACATTCCTTCCACGGGAGGACCATAGGGGCTCTCAGCGTAACTCACAAGAGCATGTACAGGGATCCCTTTATGCCTCCTGTAAGTTCAAAAACAAGCTTTGTCCCCTATTCTGACGCCGATGCTATAAGGAAAGCGATTTCCGAAGATACCGCAGCAGTGGTCCTTGAACCGATCCAGGGAGAAGGCGGGGTTAATGTCCCGGATCCCGGATATTTAAAAGAGGTAAGGGAAATCTGTGACGAAACCGGAACCCTCCTCATCTTTGACGAGGTACAGACAGGCTTTGGAAGGACAGGTACCTGGTTCTGTAAAGAACAATTTGGAGTTGAGCCTGACGTTATGAGCATGGCAAAAGCCATAGGAGGAGGGTTCCCCATGGGCGCCATTGCAGCTCGCAGCGGCCTCAGTTTCGGGCGCGGGCAGCATGCTTCTACCTTCGGCGGCGGGCCTCTTGCCTGTGCAGCAGCTCTTGCTTCGATCCAGGCGATAAAAGAGGAAAAGCTTCTGGAACGCTCAAAGGAAATGGGCGCTTATTTCACGAAAAAACTTTCAGGCATGGCAAGGGATGATATTGTGGAGGTCCGCGGGAAAGGGCTTATGATAGGAGTTGAGATTAAATATCCCTGCGGAAAGTTTGTAGATTTTGCAAGGGAACATGGTGTGCTTGTAAACTGCACCTCGGACTCGGTGCTCCGCCTTGTCCCTCCACTTGTGATTACGAAAGAACAGATAGACTCGGTTGTTGATGTCCTTGAGCAGGCGTGAACTGATAAAAAAAGAAATCTTTGATATTGAAGAATACGTTCCCGGAAGATCCATAGAAGAGATAGCTTCAACCTACGGGCTTAAGCCAGAATCAATTATTAAACTGGGATCAAATGAAAACCCTCTGGGACCCTCACCGAAAGCCGTAAAGGCTCTCATAGAGGCAGCTCCCGGAGCAAATATATACCCATCAGCGGATGCACATGAATTAAGAGAAGCCCTCTCGAAATACACAGGTTTTCCGGTATCAAATATTGTCGCCTCAGGGCCAGGAATGGACGGGCTTCTTGACGGGCTTTGCAGGATAATTATTGAAAAGGGAGACGAGGTTATAGTGCCCATCCCTACCTTTTCCTATTATGAGCTTCCTGCCAGAGCCTGCGGCGCAGAACCTGTCTTTATCAGGCGGAACCAGGATTTCTCCCTGAACCCCGAAAAGATTCTTGAAGCCGTGTCTCCCAGAACCAAAATCATTTTCCTGTGTTCTCCAAATAACCCTTCAGGCAATCTCCTTCCGGAAGCTGACCTGAGGAAAATTATTGAAAATACCGATGCCCTTGTGTTTGTGGACGAAGCATACGTTGAATTTGCGGACAGGAACCTTGCAGCACTGGTAAATGAATATGACAATGTTGCGGTTGGAAGGACTTTTTCCAAAGTATTCGGGCTTGCAGGTCTACGCCTGGGATATGGCATAATGCCTGAGTGGCTTACAAAAGAATATTTAAGAGCAGCCACCCCGTTCTCGGTAAGTCTTCCGGCATTGCGGGCAGGACTGGCTGCGCTTTCGGATACTGAATACCTGAATAAAAGCATAAATCTTGCAAGGGAAGGCAGAGAATACCTGAAAGAAAAAATTCCTTTTAAGGTTTATCCTTCTCAGGCAAATTTTGTGCTTGTGGATGTTTCTCCCCTGAAAGCAAAAAAGGTCACGGAAAGCCTTCTGAAGAAAGGAATAATAGTTCGCCCCTGTGATTCTTTCAGGGAGGCAGGAGATTCTTTTATCAGGGTAACAGTCGGCACTCCTGAGCAGAATGAAAAGGTTGTCAGGGCTTTTGAGATTTCAAAGAGCGAGGTATAAACCCTGCTCTTAAAACCCTGCCCCTTTACTTGAATTTAATTTTTAATTCTCAAATTCTAAGTTTTAGATGTCTTTAATTCTCAAATTCTAAGTTTTAGATATTTTTAATTTATTCAACCTTTGGGTTTATTCTATCTCCACAATCTTCATCAACGGATAATTCAGTTCAGGGTCGTATTCCATTGCAACCTTCACCCGTGAAGATCCGTACTTTACAGTGATTTTAACCTCAAGCATGGGACCCTGAAGCTCTGTGTATCCGAACTCGCTGTTTAATTTACTTTTTAAAAGGTCACGGTCGATTTTCACAGAAATATTTTCCACAAAGGGCTGGACTGAAATGCTTTCCTGAATAGCTTGCTCAAGGCTGGAAGCTGTTTTCAGGTTTACAGGAGAGCCCGTAAACTGGTGATAAAGTGCTCCCAGCTTTATTCCTGCTTCGAAAAGTGCGTTATCTCTATCTGTGATTTTGTTTTCAGACAAATAATCCTCTCCCTGCCTTTCTGGATATCAGTATGCTGAACTGGATAATTTTTTAAGTGATTTACTGTTTTTCTTTTCTTCCTTCAGCCTTTGCCCCTTTCCTGTTGCCGTAATCTTTACTGGTAGCAATGCTGATCACAGGGATTTTCAAGAAGGGGGAAAACAGGTAACTCAGCATAAGGATAAAAGGCAGGAAAGAAAAGACCCTCATATACTGCACATCAATAAAATAAAGCAGCATGGTTATCCCGAATACGGCAGCTACGAAAGCCAGGATCTTAATGTTCCTGATCTTCGGGTAATTTACTGTGCTCACCATAAGGATAGAGAGGGCAAGAGTCAGAGCAAGCAGAACATCTACAATTACAAAGCTTTCACCGAGCAAAAGGTATGTAACAAGCATTATGCAGCCTGCGGTAATAGGTAACCCTTCAAAACCTGCCTTCGGGACGGATATTGAGGAATTGAAACGGGCGAGCCTGAGCACGCCGCAGACAGCATACAAGCCTGCAAATATCCCGACGATAGGCTCCTCTACCCCGAATTCAAGGAATATGAGAAGAGCGGGAGCAACTCCAAAGGAAACTGCATCTGCCAGAGAGTCAAGCTGCTCCCCAAGCTCTCCCCCTTTGAATCTGCGGGCAATATATCCGTCTGCCCCGTCCGCAACCGCCGCAAGCAAAAGCAGGATCAGAGCAAATCCAAAAGAATCACTCTGAGCGGCTACTGCAATGGAGCCAATCCCGCAGATCAGGTTCAAAAGAGATACCAGGTCCGGGAGTCTTAACATCTGGAATACGTTCATATTCAAAAGTCCCTGTCATTTTTTATTGTTGCTATAATTGTTTTGCCTGCAAGCACACGCTCCCCTTTTTCAACTGTAATGTCAAAATCGTGAGGAATTGTTACATCAACTCTTGATCCAAAACGGATCATACCAATACGCTGTCCCTGTTCTACAGTATCATTTACATTCGAATATGTGACAATCCTGCGGGCAATAATGCCTGCAATCTGTGTTACTCTTACATCCCCATATTTGCTATGGATGATAAATTCGTTTCTTTCATTCCTTTCAGAATCCTTGCAAAAAGCAGGAAGATAACCACCTTTTTTGTAGATAATTTCACTGATCTTCCCGGATATTGGAGCCCTGTTAACATGCACGTTTTGAAGGAACATAAAAATACAAATTTTTCTGTCCCTGATATCGATAACTGTACCGTCGGCAGGGGAGATCATGTAAGTGTCAGATGTTTCTACCTTTCTCTCGGGATCCCTGAAAAAGATAACCATTACGAAAGTTAACGCCATTCCCACGTTAGCAATGTAATTAAGGAATGGTAAGCCGTCTGTTGCCCTGGAAAGAATTGCAAATAGGGCGGTTACAGATGCAGCTGTGAAAAGCCAGGGTTCAGAGCCTTTTGCAATCATTGATCTCAATCCCTAGCAAATCTATGCAGAAGATATTTCAATTCTTCGGAGAGTATGACCCAGAGGCCGTCAATCATTGCAAGTAACTCAGGCAAAATCTTGAGTACAGCATATGAAATTAAGAAGAGAGCTATTCCTGACCCTGCTTTCGCGATATAGTTATGGGCAATGATGAAACTGTCAGTACCGAACCACTGTTCTCCATAAGCTACAACCACAAAGATGTCCCTGATAAGGTTAAGCACATAAATAACAGGCACGGATACGACAAAAGCCGGAACCAGGCGGGTAAGGGGTGCTCTGACTGAACCTATCAGCCCCATAAAAAGAGCAATGCTTTCAATTGCAGTACATGCAAGGATAATCTCTACCGTGTACCCGTTAAGGGTTATCATATTCCAGGCTTTCATATATGCCGGAAACCCAAAGTACTGGAGAACCCAGGTAACCTGCGAGGTAACGTTTCCTATGATCCAGGTGTTCAGGAAGGAAAAGTTTGCAAATGGGAAGTAAACAAGAGCTCCAAGAGCACTTGCACTGGTAAGCATTGAAGTTATGTCCAGGGGATCTCCTTCAGTCTGAGACGAGACTGGTAAGTGCATTACTTCTCTATTGTTTTTTAGAACAAGAGGACCTTTTCTGTACTCCCGAAGCATTATGTAGGCTACAAGTAAGCAGAAAAGGGCGAACAGAAATGTAAGGGCTACATTGGCATAATCCTGAACCTCGATGTAATGGAGAGGCTGGTAACCCCAATGGATGGAAAATACACCCCATCCTGTTCCCCCTATAAGTTTACGAACTCTTGAAGTTCTGGGAATAGCGGATGACGCAATCATTAACCCGACTGCGACCCAGAGTACATTTTCTATCATTTTTCACGCACCTTTTGCCCGGGATAAAGATTTTCAGCAATTTTCATTTTTATCATGGTACTGAAAAAATTTCGAGCAAGTTCTGAAATATCGGGAAAGTAGAACATGAAATTTCCTAAAATAATTAATAGGTTTCCGTAGAGGTTCCACAATGGACTTAAAGTTTTCATATTCATAAATATTAAGGGGCTCAAAGGTTATGGATTTTACTTTATGATATAGCGAGTTTGAAGTGTCATAATACATCAGGGCAGTTTCAGGATACTGGCAGATGCATACCTGAAATACAGCGCCACAAAGGGCGTTTCCGGTGATAATATGAATAACATCGAACCAGGCAATTGCAGGATATCATGGATTACAACATTGACCTTAATCTGAATATATAAATACCTGCTATGGTCCTTAAGTCAGGGTTTGTTAATGTTAAGAGCCCTGTAAATAAATAACAAATTTCTATTATAGAAAAATAACGGATTATAAGACATTTATATTTTAGAAGAAAAATTAGAAGTATTCGACGGTTCCAAAATAAATAGATAAAGAATCTTTTGGTTATCCATAAAAGAGAAACCTTTAATAAACACTACTGCGTAAGGGGCTTTTTTGCTTGAGAAAGACTCGACTCATATCACAGTGAACCTGAAGCAACTTAAAACAGAATTAAAAAGAATAAAAAAGTTGATAAGAATAATTGAAATATGATGACGAGTTTTTACAATATGCACAATACTAATATATTATTCTGCCTGGCAAAATGTCAGAAAAAGCTAATCAGGAAGGAGATTTGTAGAGAAAAAAGATCTCACGGAAAGTGAGCTACGAAGGCGTTTATGAAACATACTACCCCCAGCCTGACCGTTGATACTGTAATTCTCTTTAAAAACAAGCTTGTTCTGGTGAAGAGAAAAAACCCTCCATATCAGGGAAAATTTGCCCTTCCTGGCGGCTTCGTCGAAATTGGGGAAAGTACAGAAACAGCAGCTGCCAGGGAAGTTTTTGAAGAAACAGGCCTTTCTGTGGAGATTCTCAAACTTATCGGTGTCTATTCCGACCCTGAACGTGACCCAAGAAGACACACGGTATCAGTGTGTTACCTTGCGAAAGGATACGGAGACTTAAAATCAGGCTCTGATGCTGCTGCTGTAGAACTTTTTGAGCTTGATTCTATTCCTGAGCTGGCTTTTGACCATAATAAAATGATAAATGAAGCAAAAAGTGATATTAATGCAGTTCTGTACTAAATGCAAAAGTATGATGTTTCCGAAAGATGGTAACTACCACTGCAGAAAATGTGGAAGCACAATACCGATTGAAAGCGACGCAAAGAATTTCGTCTCCAAAGCCAAAATTGATGATCACGAAGTAGTTGTACTCGAAGGAGAACAGACCTCAGGCCTGCCGACAACAAATGCAAAATGTCCGGAGTGCGGGAACAACACTGCAGCCTGGTGGCTAAGACAGCTCAGGTCTGCTGACGAATCCGAAACCCGTTTCTTCAAATGTACAAAATGCGGGTATACATGGAGAGAATACGACTGAATTTCATAAACACTTCTTACGGGCCTTTCTTAAAAACGTACTTCTGAAAAAATATAATACCGAAATATAGACTTCTGGATGACCATTTCGAGGTCAGAACTTCTTTTATGTTTCAGGCTGAGCCTGAAGCTTCCTTATTTTCTGACCAAGATTTATATAGTTGTCCGGCTTTGAACCTAATAATTTGCCCGGTTTCATGTATCAGTTATTCCAGTAAGGGAAGATTACCTTCAAGGGATAGAAAAATCCCAAATTGTAAGGAAATTTATATATCCAGTGATAGATAAGGAGTTTAAGGCTTAATTTATTTGATGGAGAAGAATCATGTTCAAGGCAGCAATTAATGCAGAGCTTCTGAAAGACGCAATTGCCTCACTGGCTGTAATTGTAGACGAGGTCAGATTCAAAATTAAACCCGAAGGTATTTCGGTAAAGGCGGTTGATCCCGCCAACGTTGCAATGGGGATTTTTGAGCTTGGGTCATCAGCTTTTGAGGAATATAGTGCTGATGAGTGTGAAATAGGGATCGATCTGAATAAGATTACCGACCTCCTGGGAATTGCGGACAGGAACGATACAGTACGTATGGAGCTTGATGAAGGTAGCAATAAGCTCCTGATTGATGTTGGAGGATTATCATATACTCTTTCTCTTCTGGACCCTTCAACAATCCGTGCAGAGCCCAGAGTTCCTCAGCTCGAACTTCCTGCCAAAGTTGTCCTGAACGGTGCAGACCTCAGGCGTGCCGTAAAAGCCGCAGAAAAAATAAGCGACCACATGCTTATGGGAGTCTCTGGCGATACTTTTTATATGGAAGCAAAGGGCGATACAGATCAGGTCCGCCTGGAAATGGGTAGAGACCAGTTAATCGACCTTAAAGCAGGTGAAGCCTGTTCCCTCTTCTCCCTGGACTACCTTACAGATATAGTAAAACCCACAAACAAGGTAAATGAGGTCACTCTCTCCCTTGGAAGGGATTTCCCCATCCTGATTGATTTCGAGATTGCAAACGGTGCGGGCAGAATCTCTTACCTGCTGGCTCCGAGAATCGAATCGGACTAAGGATGACATGCAGGCAGAAAAACTTGCATATTACCCATTCACTTCAGAAGCGTCTGCCTACGTTGGAAACCTGGGAATTTCCTTAGAAAGCCTGCTCAATTCGCGGGCTTACAGGGCTGCAAGAGCCCGTGGAATAGAAAGGGTAAAAGAAGCTCTTGAAGGAGAAATTAAAAAATCTCCTGTTTCGGGGGAAGCCCAGGTACTTTCAGAACTCCTTTCCTATCCATTTGCCAGGATGCTGGTCGCCTGCGTGGATGATCAACTCTTTACCCGACGTTATGCTCTGGCAGAAGCAAAGGCTGCTTATACTTTTTTGAGAAACGAAAATCCGGATTTTCTGCTGGAATTCGGAGATGATTTTGGAATTTCAGCAGATTCTCAGGATTCTTATTTCAGCATGCATTTTACGGACTATATCCGCTTTTCAAATTCCCTTAAAGACCCTTCATGGAAACTGACAAACCGCCAGTTGAGAGCAGGCAAAATAAAAATAACAAAAGAAGAGTTTTCAAGGCTTCTTGAAGAAGCGGTCAGGGAAAGGATTGAACAATCCTTCCCTGTCCCGGAAATCCCGCCCGAGGTATCCAGTTTCTGTTCACCTTACGCTGCCGAGATAAAGGACAAGTTCGAAGTCCAGAAAAAGAAATTCGGATCTACGGATTTCGGAGCTGTCAAACCGGAACTATTCCCCCCCTGCATTGCCTATGCGCTTGCTAACGTTCAGGGAGGAGTGAATCTTGCTCACTCGATGCGTTTTGCAATGACATCCTTCCTTCTCAATGTGGGAATGTCAGTAGATGAAATCCTGAACCTTTTCAATATCTCACCGGATTTTAATGCAGAAAAAACCCTCTACCAGATAGAGCATATCGCAGGTGCTACAGGAAATACTTACAAACCACCTGCCTGCGACACCATGAGGACGTATGGGAACTGCGTAGGAAAAGACAGGCTCTGCGAGAAAATAAGCCATCCTCTTGGATATTACGAGAAAAAAGTATTCATAAAAAATAAAGAAGGAGAAGAGGCACAGGGAAAAGAACAGGGAAAGGAGAAGGATGATGGGAAGGAAAAGGAAAACGGGAAGGAAAGTGAAGTGAAAAAGAAGAAAGAGAAGTGAAAAAGAAGAAAGAGAAGTGAAAAAAGAAGTAACAGCAAATGAATAATGTAAAACTAAATTGAAAGTCGGGACTGCCAGCCATCAATTGTTCATAAAAACTGCCTGACAAACTCCTCTGGCATTAAAGTACGTTTTGAGGTTTCTTCAACCGATAACCCTTCACTCAAAAGTCTTTTTACCACACTTTCCATTGGTTCGCCAACTTCAATAATGTGCATATCAGGATCGTAAAATCTGATTACACGCTGTCCCCAGGGCTGTTCTTTTAATTCATGTACATATTCAATGGAATTCATTTCTTTCAGCTTTTTAAGAAAACTATCTAAATCCTCTTCTTCAAAATACAATTCGGAATTATTTGATTTTTGAATAATATCATTTCTGTTTATGCCTGTTAATTCTGAAAAGTGTGGTTTTAGATGAATTGCAAAACCACTCTCAAACGATACATTTTCGCCAAAATCGTACTGTACTTTCTGGTTGAGAACTTTTTCGTAAAAGTTTCTGGAAATTTCCATATTGTTGACAACAAAAAGTGGGCATATAAATTTCATATTATTACCTCTTTTTTATAAATGAATATAATCGGATGTAATCTATCTTTTTCCAGGGATATTCAGATTAAATAGTAGTAAATAAATTCAATAGTAATCCAAATACCCTCTCCGATATATTCATTATATTCAAAAAATAATATCTGTATTTATTACAACTGTATTTATTACAACTGTATTTATTACAACTGTATTTATTACTTTCAGCCTTGCTAACTGAAAGTGTTTTCTATAGAAATTGCTTTAAAGTTTAAGTAAGAAAGCTCTAAAAAACAAAATAAAAGGTATTTAAAGAAAAAGATTTGAAGAGGAAATTTAAAAAAGGTTTTTTTACTTTTTTCCTTCATTTTACCTTTTTTCCTTCATTTTACCTTTTTTCTTTCACTTTACCTTTTTCTGTATTCCCTGCATTTTTGCACGAATTTATCTACAGGGAAGCTGGCAGGATGAGAATGCATATACCCCGCAAGGGTATTGTGCTCTATAAGACCGTCAAAGCCGTCCTGTATACCTTTCCCGCGGATCATTTCATATGCGAATTTTGCATCCCTGTCGCACTCCGTAATGGAGTAATGGAACTCATGGCCCCTGATATTGCGCGAAGAGAAATTTTTGTCAAGAGGTCGGGCTTCGGTATATCCGAGAGCTTTCAGCCGGTTTGTCATGCGAGTATTTGCGGGCACGACATCAGCCAGTTTATAAAAGCGGTCATCGACCTCGTAGGTCCCGCAGAGATAGAGCAAGCCACCGCATTCTGCATAGATAGGCAAACCATCAGCTGCAAGCCCTTTTAATTTCTGTGTAGTCTCCGAATTCTCGAGAGTTTCTGCGTAAAGCTCTGGATAGCCTCCCCCGAGATAAATTCCATCAACATCCGGGACTTCCCCTGTCATAGGGCTAAAAAATACAACTTCTCCGCCGTTATCTCTAAATGCGTCAAACATATCACGGTAGTAGAAACAGAAAGCAGGGTCCCAGGCAACTCCGATCTTTAGATCCGTATCCAGACTCTGGACTACTTCGGCTTCAGAAACAGAACAGGGTTCAGCAAGTTCAAGAACTGCATCCAGGTCAACGTTTTCTTCAATAAATGCTGCCATTTCTGCGGTATTGTAGTCCTTTTCGTGTGCCATATAAAGCCCAAGGTGCCTTGAAGGGACTTCAATATCCTTTCTTCTGGGAATTGTTCCGATAATCGGAATGTTGCCAGGAAGCGAATTTTTTACAAGTTCGGCATGGCGGGGGCTTCCTACCTGGTTCAGGATGACACCTGCAACCCGGACTTCTGGATCGAACTCGGAATAACCTTTCAGAAGGGCTGCGGCACTTCTGGACATACCATGGACATTGATTACCAGTATGACAGGTATGTCCAGAGTCTTTGCTACGTGAGCTGAGCTCGCAACTTCCGTAGAATCAATTCCGTCAAAAAGACCCATAACCCCTTCAACGACAGCAATATCAGCGTCTGCAGATGTGCGGGCAACTGTCTGCCTGACACCTTCCGTGCCCATCAGGTAAGTATCCAGGTTTCGGGAGGGGCGCCCGCAAATGGCAGTGTGATGGGAAGGGTCAATGTAATCAGGGCCTACTTTATAGGGCTGGACTTTTAACTGCCTGTGCTTGAGGGCAGCCATAATACCCATTGAGACTGTTGTTTTTCCAACACCGCTATGGGTTCCTGCAATAAGTATTCCTTTTGTCATTTGGTTACTATTGTACAGATTAATATATATCAATTCGGCTGTTAAGGAGAACAGCAACCGTTTACCGAAAAGACAAATATTAAGGAGTAAACCTGGAAAAGCAAACTTAAAAAACAGAGAGAATAGAACCAGAATTCACAATTTTTAGTTTCAATGTTTTATTTCAATGTTTTTTGATTCAACATTTTTTCTGCGAATTTCGAAATAACATGCGTTATTGATTTATATTAGCTGTAATCAGGTATTATAGTAAGTGGAACATATCGCTACCAGATATTCTTTTAGTTACAGAGCTTTTAATTACTCCGGTTAAACGGACCATAACTCTACCAGAAAATATTATTATCTCTATAATATAAATACGTCAGGGAAATATGAAGGACAACAATTCAGGGAAAAATTCCCTGTTTCGGGAAGAAAACGAAGAAGAAGTCCTGGTTGACCCTTACGGGCGCAAAGTAACCGGGCTCAGGATATCGATTACTGACAGGTGTAACCTTTCCTGTATGTACTGCCATAACGAAGGAGCAGAATGCTGTACCTGCGGTCCTGTAGGGAATGAAATGAGTCCGGAACTGATTTGCAGCATAATCAGAGAAGCAGCAAAATTTGGAGTCCGTAAAGTAAAATTTTCAGGAGGAGAACCTCTTTTCAGAAAGGATTTTGAAGATATCCTTGCCTGCCTGCCTCCTCTGAAAGAGGTTTCGGCAACCACTAACGGCATCCTGCTTGAAAAACGTGCAAAAACCCTGAAAGCTGCCGGACTCGACAGGATAAACGTAAGCCTGGACTCTCTTGACCCCGAAAAATACAGGAAGATTACCGGAGCCCCTCCGGGAACCCTTGAGAAGGTCATCAGAGGTATCAACAGCGCAGTTGAAGCAGGGTTAACTCCGGTAAAACTGAATATGGTACTCCTGAAGGGCATAAACGAGAACGAAATCGATGAAATGATGGATTTCATCCGCCCTTATAAAGGAAAAGTCATCCTGCAGCTTATTGAGCTCATGAATATAGACCCTGAGCTTTCAAAGTACACTATCGACTCAAAAACCCTTGAAAAAAGCCTCGAAGAAAGAGCAAGCGAAGTCAGGGTCCGGCACCTGCACCACAGAAAAAAATACATGATCGATGGAGTTGAGGTGGAATTCGTGCGCCCGATGGATAATTCTGAGTTCTGCGCCCACTGCAGCAGGCTTAGAGTCACAGCCGATGGGAAACTCAGGCCCTGCCTGCTTGTGCACGATAATCTTGTTGATATAGGAGGAGCAAATAGTCCTGAAGAGATAGAAAAACTGCTCAGGCTTGCAGTAAGCCGGAGAAAGCCTTATTATACTCCAATCATGAAAATTGAGAAATTAAAGAAAAAGAGTAACTATTCAGGTTATAGTTAACGGCGCTCCCTTGAGCGCCGCTATAATACCCTCCAAAACAAGTAATCCGTTCTTTCTAATTGTAGAGATGTAAGCTCTCATTCTGCAGAAAGCTTGCGCTCCTTGTGTTGTTCTGAAAGTTCCTGATATCTTTTGCTGTAGTTTCATCATCCTGATATCTCTTTCTGCCTGATTATTCTCAAACGGAACTTTCAAATCTTTCAGGAATCTCAGGATCTTTTCTTTGTGTTCTATAAACCTATCCAACAGATTCCTTGCTTTTGTCTTTGGATTCTTTCCACGTTTTCCTTGTTTTTCAGGATTTAGAGATTGTGGATTTTCCTCAATCCCTTTCATGATTATAGCATCAAACCTTTCTTCCAATGCTTTAATTTGCTCAAAGTCCAGTTCTTTGACTTGCTCCTTACATTCATCAGTATACTTTTTCATCTCAGTGAGTAATTTATTCATTTCTTTAGCCCACTGCTGTTTATAGTTCTCTTCAATTCCAGTAAGTTCTCTCTGTAAATGAGCATTACAGAGAGCATGATCACAGTCATAAACGTTGTAAGGTTTCCATCCGTCGTGAACTGCTACTCCCTTAAACTCCGGAAGAATTCCCATAGCGTCTATTGCTTCTGCTCCTCTTTTTGAGTGAGGTAAATAACAGGTGTATTTGTCATTAGAAGCTACATGAAGCCAGTGTCTTTTTCCTTCGATTTTCATACCAGTTTCATCAAAATGGACAACATAAGAAGTCATTAATTTCTCTCGAATAATGTTTTCAAAACACTCTAAATTCTGGAAACATTCTTTTTCTGCTCTAATTATCGTAGCAGGACAGATTTTTATTCCCATAATATCCTCAAAAAACTCAGAAATTCTTTCATAGGGGATAAAATGGTGATTTTTACAGTAAATAGCTGAAGCTAAAATATTTGGACCATACTGAACTGGATATTTTACTGATTCAGGAAAAACAGCTTTATTTATTCTTCCACAGTGAGGACAGGTCTTAATCTGGCTTTTGTGTTCTGTAACAATCAGGTTTACAGGAGGAATATCAAAGACCTGTCTTTTCTCATAGGCTTCAACTTCAACATTCTCAAGAGTATGGCCACATTCTTTGCAGCAACTCAAAGAATGTTCTATTACCTACTCAGGATCATCAACCATTTCAAGAGTTGTTCCAGGATGACCATCTTGACCTCCAGGTTTCTTTCCGCTCTTTTTACGGAGACTCTTGGGATTAGGTTTCTCCTTGACAAAAAAATCAGTAGAAGGAGGGCGACTGCTGTTACGACTGTTTTGGTTTAAACGAGATTCTAAGGCTATCAACCTTTCAGTAAGTTCTTTAATTTGAGTTTCAAGACTCACAATGTAAGCAATGACTTCAGGGTTTGAAGCACACAAAGCAAGAATCTCTTCACGTGTAAGCATGATAACGAAACAAAATAGGATTCAATTTATATCCAATTTTTCCTCGAAAAGAGGAAAAATTGTAGCCTTTAAAAGGCTGCCTGAATAGTTACGAAAAAGAAAGAATAAATAAAAGGATCAAAGAAAAAAAGAATTAAAGAAAGAAGAAAAGAGAAAAAATATTCAAGGAGAGATAAAATGAAAATCGAACTTCTGGTAGACGGCAGAAAAATTCCGATGAATGAATTTGTCCAGACAATAGTGGGCAACGTTATAAAAGCAATGGTAGAGACTCTTCACACAATCGACGGCAATTGGAAGGAAATTTCAATACACATAGAGCAGGATGAAGCAAAATAAGAAAAAAGAAAAGTTATTTAAAAGTATTTTTGAAGTAAAAAGAAAAACATTACTTGTTCAGTACAATTCTGTTCTCTTTTTTATCTGACATGTATATTTTGCCTGAATTATCGAGCTCCACATATATGTTTTATCTGAATTATGGGGCAGTTCCACAGGTATATTCTACCATATCCTGTCTGAATTATGGAGCAGTTAACTGCTGTCAGAGATATCTTTCGATTTCAGAAAAATCAATCCTTGCCGTCGAGTCCAGGGAGATGGGGGTTATTGAGACATGCCCTTTCTGCATGATGGCGTGCACATCAGTCCCTTCCTCTTCTTCCCGTATAAGGTCTCCTGCAATCCAGTAATAGGGCCTTCCCCTTGGGTCACGCCTCTCTTCGACATCGGTTTTAAAGATCTTCCTCGCAAGGCGGGTAATCTCTATAGGAGTATCTTCTTCCGCATGGAAGGGAATATTGATATTCAGCAGATCAACATTTTCCGGCATTCCCCTCTTCAGCACATTGCGGGCAATCCTGTTAACGACCTTTATCCCGGCTTCGAAGCGTTCCCTCTGATAGTCCCTGGGATCATCGAATTTCTGCCCTTCATCAAGAACCTGCATTGAGGCAGCAATTGCAGGAACGCCATAGCTTGCAGCTTCAAGGGCTCCTCCAATTGTTCCCGAAGTGGTGATAGTATCCGTGCTTATATTTTCTCCAATATTGAAACCCGATAATACCAGGTCAGGCATTGCCTTCAGGATAGTAAAAACGCCGAGAATAACAGAGTCCGTAGGAGTGCCTCCCACAGCATAGGCAGGTATGCCTCCGACGTCTGTTTTTGTGATCCTGAGAGGCTCAAAGATAGAAATAGAGCGTCCTACTCCGCTCTGCTGGACGGCAGGAGCCGAAATTGTAACTTCCCCGAGGTCAGAAACGCTGTCAAAAGCGGCTTTCAGGCCTGTCGAATAAACACCATCATCATTTGTAACAAGAATTTTTGGGACCATCAGCTTTCCCATAAGTTGCAGGATAATTTAAAATTTATGGAAACGCTGTGATGATTTTATTTCTATGGTACAGACAGATGATTTCCAGATTAGATTTACATTCAGGGAGAATTATAGAAATAAAAATAATATATTATGGCCAATATATATTATAGAAAAATGTCTGTCGAGGGTGAGAATAAATCCTGAAATCTCGAAACAGGAGGCTATGTGGAAACTGACCAGTTAGATTTCATTTTCCAAATTATAGACTAAGAGCAAGCCCGTTTCCATCAAAGGCAAAGAAATAGAGAGAAAGAGGAAAGGATTTCAATAAACTGTTAAAATCAGAAGAAATTTAGGGAGTGGTATTGATGGCAGAAGCACAGGAAGTAGTAACACATGTAAATATAAAAGACAAGACTGCAAACCCCACACCATTAGGATTTACTGGTCTGGGTCTTGCTGCAGTTCTCTTAAGCCTGAGTTATATAGGGCTTTACCCTGTGGATTCGATGATCGTATCCATGGCAATATTCCTGGGAGGCTTTGCGCAGGTCTTCGCAGGTATTATGGCATGGAAAAAAGGGAGTGTTTTTGGTGGCACGGCATTCTGTGCATTCGGGCTTTTCTGGTTTTCCTTTGCAGGACTTCTACTTATGCCTGCACTTGGCTGGATTGAGGGCCCTGAACCACTGGCACTTGCAGCGTATCTCTTCCTCTGGGGAGTATATACATTCGTTATGCTGATAGCAACTTTGAAGCTGGGTAGTAAAGCTATAATATTTATATTTGTGACCCTTTTCCTGCTGTTCATGCTGCTGGCTATCATAAACGGTACAGGAAACACAGGCCTGCTTGTCATAGCCGGTTATGTAGGGCTTATTATGGGTCTTGCAGCCCTGTACACTGGCCTTGGGGAAGTGCTTAATGACGCATATGGCAGAACAATTGTCCCAATTTGAAGATAGAAAAAATGAAAGCGTCAAAGAAATTATCAAATAAAAAGCAGTACCAAATAACACATAAAGCGAAAACAAAAAATTTAACGGCAAAAATGCCGAAGCAAAGATAAAATACAGGGCTGTTTGTTTTAAATATATTGAGCCCTGGTTTTTTTGATTTGAAAATGTCTTCTATTCCGATGTTATTACCGGTTGTTTCGACACCGGTTCTCATTTTTAACATGAGATTTTTTAAGCAGGTGGGGCATTAAAGAGGGTGGCTTGGCCGCCCTGCAATATCCGATCAGCAGGCGCCCTGCTTTAGCTGCCCGCTGACCAGTGTTCTTTTTTATCGGGATTCCCCTGGTTTATCCCTGAACTTTTCTGTTTTAACAGGAGGCATTTTTGGTTCAAATACGGAAAGAGACGGAACTTCAAAGTCACATTAGCCGTATTTTAAAGTTAAACTTTAAAGAAGTTAAGTATTAAAGTGTACTTTTGATTTTAAAAAACATTTTTAGAACACGTTTTTAACTGTATATTCATACAGGTGATAAACACTTAAAGAGAACATTATCACCTTCATCGTCAGAAACTCCAGACTATGAAGCCATTCCCCTATCTCCATAATCGTTTCCGGTTGTACACTTCTCTGTTCTATTACGGTTTTTACGATTTCCTGTAAATTTTTTCCTAACATTTTATCTTAACCCCACTGATAATGTATTCTATTAGACGTTACCTCAAAGCATTTCCTGTTTGAAAATGCCCTGTACGAGATATTCTTTTATCCAACATTGTCTCAAAAGAAGTCTTCTGTTTGAAGACTTCCTGCATAGCATACACTATCCGACGTAGTCTTGAAGAGGCATCTCCATGTCGAAAATGCCATACTTTACCCCACCGACTCTAGCTTTAGAAGCTCGTCATATTAAAACTTGTTGAGCTTGTATAAGAGAATTTTATATGAAGACCTTAATAATTTACAGGCTCTTCACTGAACTTTTTAATCATGAAATTGGAAAAAGAGGATGGGTATTGATAGCAAAAGAAGCAAAGAAAACAGAAAAGACCTTAGAAGTCCTGGATTGAAAAAAAAACAATTAACAAACGTTTATTCCGACCCGAATTTATTATGTGAAATGAGACCTGAGCGCAAATCTCTCAGGCATACATAACTTTCTTCATAATAATATCCTTCAGATTTGTCTCGAAAAGTAAACAGGGGATAAAACCCAAAGAAATTAAAAGAATGATCGAAACGCAAATATCTAAAAATGAATACCCTGAAAGATGATATCAACTGGCGCAGAGATAAGTTTTAAAAAAGTATATATCACAATTTAAATTATTATTTTCATGAAAAACGAAGACCCTGATCGTTCATTTTCACTGAAAGTTTATTTGCTAATCATCATTGTGCTTTCATGGCCTTTTCAGATCGCCTACCCATTTTTAGGGGAAGCTTTTAAGCCGCTTCTTTTATTATCAATGATTATGGTCGCTGTCGGCACTTATATTGCCGGCAAGTTTGTGTTCAGGGACGGGTTTGAAAACGCTGGCTGGCAATGGGGCAAACCCAGGCATTATGCATACGCTTTTGGACTTGCATTGTTTTTGTGGGCTTTCCCGAGAGTTGTTGAACAGCTATTGGGAATTTATGAAGCCCCTCAGGATATAAGCGCCAGGACAATTCTAATTGAGTTTTTACTTAGCTTCACAATCACACTCATTCCAGCTTTTAGTGAAGAGTTAGGTTGGCGTGGATATTTGCTGCCCCGCTTATTCGCCCGATATACGGCCCGCAAAGCACTGCTTCTGCACGGCTTTGTCACCTGGGTCTGGCACCTGCCAGTTGTGGTTGTGATGGGAACGCAGATAGCCGGCAATCCTCTTGTTTCAGTGCCGCTTGTTATGCTTGTCAGTTTAGTACCGACGATTATGCACGCAGTTGTATTTGCTTACATCTGGTCAAGCACGCAAAGTTTAGCCGTATCGACCGTTTACCATGCCGCGTTTGATGAGGTTCGTGATTCCATTGAAGGGACGATTGGTTTAGGTCCGCTTTCACAAAACTGGCAAATGCTCATTCTTACTATTTTAGGAATTGCACTATTATGGAAAGCAAAATGGAAAAAAAGAGCTAACGAAAGCCTTTTTTGCGGATTCCATCCTAATCTTTAGTTTTTCCGTATGACACATCTCTAAGAGCCTTATCTCTAAAACCTGTCAAACCTCTGGAAAGATCTACAATATCAACAGTGTAGGGTATATTAAGATCATCTATTTTTTCTTTTAATAAAGTCCATTATTGACTTTGAGTCAGGCTTTAAGGAGTTTTAAGAAGATTTCTACGCTGTGATTAAGTCTGAAGAATGTCACTATGGAAAACTTGATCGATGAAGCTAAACCTTTACCATCAAATATCGTTTTCTATCTCCTCAACCCCTCGTCTCAGAGCAGTGCAAATTTAATATAATGATTCCCTTTATCCATCTATTATTTCTAACAAATCAAAAATTCACGATTACCCTGTATCCCCCAATCAATATTAAGAGGACTTATAAAATGGACAAATACGAAAAAGTATTCGAGCTGGCAAAACGCCGCGGCTTTTTATGGAATTCATTTGAGCTGTATGGCGGAAGCCGCGGGTTTTATGATTACGGGCCTTTAGGGAGCACGCTGAAAAGGCGCATAGAGCAGATCTGGAGAGAGTTTTACGTAATTCAGGAAGGGCATATGGAAATCGAGTGCCCGACCATAGGTATCGAGGATGTTTTTGTCGCATCAGGGCACGTTGGAGGCTTTTCTGACCCCCTGTGCGAATGCAAGAAATGTGGAGAGGCTTTCCGGGCAGACCACCTGGTGGAAAACGTCATGGATGCGGCAGGGACCCTGAGCGCAGAACAGCTCACAGAAGTCATAAAGGAAAAGGGGATCACCTGTCCCGAGTGTGGCGGAGAGCTCAACGACGCTTATGAATTTAACCTGATGTTCAAGACCACAATCGGGCCCGGAACCGGAAGGCAGGGTTACCTCAGGCCGGAAACAGCGCAGGGGATGTTTGTTGACTTCCAGAGGCTTTCCCGATTCTATAGAGACAAGCTGCCTTTTGGGGCTGTGCAGATAGGCAAATCTTACAGGAACGAAATTGCACCAAGGCAGGGTGTTATAAGGCTCAGGGAATTCACTCAGGCTGAATGTGAACTCTTTGTTGACCCGAGGAACAAGAAGCACTCCAATTTCGAGCGCTTCGCGGAAAAAGAACTTGTTCTTTACTCACAGGCAGCCCAGCAAACAGGTGAACCGATCAGGATGACAGTTCGCGAAGCTGTAGAAACCGGCGTTATCGCCCACGAAGTCCTAGGTTACAACATCGCTCTTACAAACGAGTTTCTGACAAAAGTAGGGATCGAACCTGCAAAGCTCAGGTTCAGGCAGCACCTGAAAGACGAGATGGCACACTACGCAATCGACTGCTGGGATGCCGAAATCGAAACAGACCGCTTCGGCTGGGTTGAAATTGTGGGCATTGCAGACAGGACTGATTATGACCTTAAAGCCCACGCAAGGGTCAGCAAGACAGATCTTTACGTTTACGTAGAGTATGACGAGCCCAAAATGGTGACCCGTTTTGTTGTGAAACCGAATATGGGCAAACTCGGCCCCCTCTTCAAGGGCAAAGCAAAAGCCGTTGCAGACGCCTTAAAACAGCTTTCGGAAGAAGAGCTCTCAAAGGACCAGATCACAGTTACAGTAGACGGAGAAGAACTGTCTGTAAGTTCGGATGTAGTGGATTTTGCCGAAGAGACCGTAAAGGTCAGCGGAGAAAACGTCATTCCTCACGTCATTGAGCCTTCTTATGGTATAGACAGGATCTTCTACGGTACCATGGAACACGCCTTTGACGAAGAAAATGTTGCTAAGAAAGCAGCAGAATCCGGTCTCAAAGGTGCAGAAGAAGCAGAAGGTGCAGAGAAAACAGAAGGTGCAGAGAAAGCAGAAAAGGCAGAAAAAGGACCGGAAGCAACAAAGGATGAAACTGAGGGAGAAGGTGAAGAAGAAACCCGCCTTGTGATGCACTTCTCAAGTTCAGTAGCCCCTGTTCAGGTAGCGGTCCTCCCGCTTCTTACCAGGAAAGAGCTTGCAGACCCTGCAAAAGAGATCGTTGCAAAACTCAGGGAAAAGAACCTGCTCGTCAATTACGACGACTCCGGGACCATCGGGCGCCGCTACAGGAGAAATGATGAAATCGGGACTCCATACTCGGTTACTGTTGATTATGATACCCTTCAGGACGGGACCGTCACAATCAGGGACAGAGACTCCATGCGCCAGATAAGGGCTCCAATCAGTGGAATCGAAAACGTGCTCTACGAACTGATCTACAGGGGCAGAAATTTCGAATCTGCAGGTAAACCCTTTAATTTCTAAATTAGAATTAATTGAAGAATGAATTAAGGGAATAATTATAACCTGTAAATTCCTGAGCTGCGGGCTGAGAAGCCTACAGCAAAATATTTAATTTTTTATTACTTTTTTATAATTGAAATAAAGCCCTGAAATAAATAAACCTGAAAAAATAAGCGATCCTGAATCAAAATGAAAGAAAGTCTTTTTCCTGAGAAACCGGAATGCATGAAGCATCCATTGATAAAGCCCGACACAGTGGAGCAGAGGCTTTACCAGCTCAACCTTGCAGGAGAAGCCCTTAAGGGTTCAAGCCTTGTTGTACTTCCTACGGGACTTGGAAAAACCATAATAGCTCTTTTTGTAATTGCCTCCAGACTCCAGCGTTTCGGAGGAAAAGCCCTTATTCTCTCTCCTACGAAACCCCTTGTTGAGCAGCACGCAGCTTTTTTCAAAAAGGTGATGGCTCTTCCCGAAGAAGAGGTTCTGGCTTTTACTGGCAGCATTCCCCCCGCAGAGAGAGAAAGGCTATGGGAACAGGGAAAACTGATAGTATCAACCCCGCAGGTAATTGAAAACGACATCCTTACAAGGCGGATCAGCCTTGAGAACGTTAGCCATATCACTTTTGACGAAGCCCACAGGGCAGTCGGAAACTATGCCTATACCTTTATTGCGGAGAAGTATTTTGAGAGTGCGAAAAATCCGCATGTGCTCGGAATTACAGCAAGCCCGGGAAGTTCGGATGAGAAGATATCAGAGGTCTGTGAAGCCCTGCATGTCCAGAATGTAGCCGTGAAAACGGAAAAAGATAGGGATGTCCGCCCATATGTGCAGGAAAAAGAAATCGAATGGCTTCAGGTTAATCTTCCCGCAGAGATGGCAGAAATCCGGAGCTATCTTGAGAAAATTTTCGACGACAGGCTTGCAATTATCAGGAACCTGGGCTTTTCTGCAGGCAGCGGGAAATATGTCTCCAAAAAAGACCTGCTGCTCCTCCAGAAAAAGCTTCAGGGAGAAATCAGGGTAGGAGGAGACCCTGCAGTCTTTTCTGCCATGTCCGTGGTCGCAGAGATGATGAAGGTGAACCATGCAGTGGAAATGGTGGAAACCCAGGGGATAGAAGCCCTCAGAAAATATCTGGAAAAACTCGACGCTGAAGCTTCTTCGAGCAAAGCGAGCAAGGCTGCAAAAAGGTTAATGGACGATCTCTATATGCGGAAGACCCTTTACCGGGCAAAAGAATGCGAGGTTGAACATCCAAAACTGGAGCTTGCGCGGAGAATCGTATGCGAGCAACTAGAAGGTAACCCGGACTCGCGAGTAATTGTTTTTACAAACTACAGAGACAGCGCTGAAATGGTGGTTAACGCTCTTTCCAGAGTTTCCGGAGTTAATCCTGTCCGTTTTGTGGGGCAGGGCTCTCGCCATAAGGATAAAGGGCTCACGCAAAAACAGCAGGTTGAAATCCTTGAAAGGTTCAGGGCCGGGGAATATAATGCCCTGGTAGCCACGTCGGTTGCTGAAGAAGGTCTTGACATTCCCGCCACAGACCTTGTTCTGTTTTACGAGCCTGTCCCTTCTGAGATAAGGAGCATCCAGCGCAAAGGCAGGACAGGCAGGCAGCACAAAGGCAGAGTGACCGTTCTCGTGACAAAAGGCACAAGAGACGAGGCTTATTACTGGAGCAGCAAAAACAAGGAAAAAAGAATGCTGAACAGTATGCACGGACTTGAAGCTGTCCTGGGCCCGAAAAATGTCAAAAAAAGCTCTGAGCTTTCCGATTTTGACAGTGTGTCTTTTATTTCAGACTCAAAACCGGAATCAAAACAAAACATAAAACTGGACTCTTACCCAGAATTTCAAGGAATTGAAAGCGAAAGTATGGATAAAATCGAAAGTGGGAGCCTGGAAAATACTGAAGACTTCCCTATAACTGATTTTGGGGATCCCGGAAAAACTGAGGGAAAAAACGGAAAAGATAGCGAGATAATTTCACACACGAAGGACATAAAACTGCAAAAAAATTCAGATGAGATTGGAAAGAAAGAAGAAAACGAGAAAGATTATGCAAACATAAAAGAAAAGCAAAAAACCCTTGTTGATTTCGGAACCGCATCAGGAGAAAGCTCAGACAGCCTCCTTAAAATTATAATCGACCACAGAGAAACAAAAAGCGGGGTTGCGAAAACTCTGGACAGACTCGGCATGGAACTCAGATTTATGGCTCTTGAAATCGGAGACTATATCGTGAGCGACCGCCTTGCAGTGGAAAGGAAACGTACAGATGACTTTGCATGTTCCCTGATTGACGGAAAACGCAACCTTTTTGCCCAGCTCTCTGACCTGGCAAGAGTTTATGAAAAACCTGTTCTGATAATTGAAGGGGAAGACCTTTTCACTTCAAGGCAGATTAACCCGAATGCTATTTATGGTTCCCTTGCATCCATTGCAATAGATTTTGGGGTATCCATCCTCTATTCCCGCGACGAAGAGGAAACCGCATCTATTTTGAAAATACTTGCAAAGAGGGAGCAGACAGAAAATAAACGTGAAATCAACCCTCACGGGAAAAAGTCTGCCAGCACTCTTGCAGAACAGCAGGAATACCTCATCTCTTCAATCTCGAACATCGGGCCTAAAGCAGCCAGAAACCTTCTCTCGTATTTCGGCTCGGTAGAGGCTGTTATGAGGGCTGATATCGAGGAGCTGAAGAAAGTAAAGCAAATAGGCCCAAAAACGGCGGCCAGAATCCGGGAAGTTCTTGAAAGCCCATATAAAGGATAAGCTGCAGGTTTCTTTTCTCTTTTCCAGCAGCAATTTTATTTTCAGTGACAGGGCTTTTGCGGCCAAGTCTTTATAGGCATTTAACAGGTCTTTTATATCTTTCTTAGCCTCTCTACCAGCCCGATGCTTTTATCTATCAGTTCCAGATGTTCGGCAATGCTGCGCGGGTTCTTTTCATTTTGCAGGGAAGCTGCAATGTTTACCATCTTTTTAAAGAGAAGGTTTTCCAGTGCCTTACAGTCTCCATCAGTTGCAGAAATGCCGGACGATTCAGTACTTCTTGCCCGGACTTCAGGTTTAGCCTGAATTTCAGGGACTATACTTTCCGTTTCTTCGGTTTCATAAAGGGTCTCAGTGAATTCTTCTTCCTCAGACGGGAGAGTTTTCTCTTCTTCCTCTTCAATTTCCGATGCCCTTTGTCCGAACCGGGTTTTCTGTCTGCGTACCTGCACTTTCTTTCTGGGCTCAAAAGAGGGCCTTTCCCTTTCACTGGAAGGTCTGGCTTCTGGAGCCTGGACTTCTGCCGCAGGTTCGGGAGCCGCAGTTTCTCCCCCTTCTTCCCGAACATCACATATAGGGCAGATTACTGTTCCCTGATAACGAAACTTGGGGGCTCCGCATATTTTGCAATGTTCAGCGAGCATCGTGCCGCCAAGTTCCAGAAAACGGGCTATTCTTTTTACTTTCATGTCTTTATCAGAATCCATACGCCTTACCTTCCTTTTTACATAGTTTTCAGATCATTTTGTAAGGTTTTTCCTGTAACTCCCTCTATATGAAGTTACCTTTATAAAACATAAAGAAGAAAAGACCTGTACATAAAATCGTAAGGCTGAGACACTGAAGCTATCAGGCTCGTGGGTCACCGATAATATTTTATATAACAAGCCTGTCTTACACTAATTTATTAGCTCTAATTTTTATATCATAACTGACTGCGAAGGTGATTCAAATGTCATCAAATGATTCATCAGAAGTTATCAGACAATGTCTTCAAGTCCTAGAAAGTATAACCAGCGACTCTTCAGTTCCACGAAATATCAGGCGTTCTGTGAATGAAATTATGGATATCCTGAACAACGAATCCGAACCTCTCTTCCTTAGAGCAGCATCGAGCATTTCCATTCTAGAAGATATAAGCAATGACCCGAACCTTCCTCTGCACACGAGGACTTTGATCTGGAACCTTTCAAGCCAGCTCGAAACCATTCCGGTAGATGAGTAAAGCCAGAGAAAAACAGAAGAATTTTTCTATTCCGTAAAAAATTCTCCAGAGAGCATTTTAAAAGAAAATCCTCTCCGGAAAGAAAAAGCTCAGATTCGTTTCTTGAGACGATTCTGTAAAAAAATCCTGAACTTAACCTTATTCTAAAAAAAGAAATATAAAGGAAGTGACCTGGCAAGTTTGATAGTCACGTCCATCTGATTTTGGAATTAAACCAGAGGTAAAGGATACCGATAAGATAAAAGCCAGAAATAAACCTCTTTTCTATCTTTTTTCTATCTTTTTTCTCTTTTTTTATTTTTTTAGATATTCTTCCCTTTTCCTGTATTTTATCTTCTATCTTTAGTCTCTATTTTATTCTCTATTTTTATCCGTTTTACTGAATCGGACTTTAAATTCAAATTAAATTTTGCTGCCGACAGAATAATTAATATAGATAAGTTGATACATAAAAAAGAACATAAAAAGAGAATTAGAGAAATAAAAGATCTCAAAATGGGATTTTACAATATCAAAAAATTGAGAATATTGGCGAGGCGATAAAGAGAGGGAAATAAAAATAGCACATTGCAATGCTGAACCAGCGTAAAGACATGAATTAAGGTCAAAACACATTCTGAAATTTTTGAAATAAAACTATAAAAACCTGAAAAAAATAAAAAATTGAATCTGGGGGAAGAAATCAATGCTGGAAGAAATTTCTAGCCATATAAGGGAAAATCTTGAGGTTAAAGACAGGATCAGGGAAGATGGACTGAAAATTTCAAGGGAAATTGTAAGAGAGTGCAGGACAGCAAGTTTTGCCCTGCATGGGAAAGACTTTGAGAAAGCGGGTAAAAGTATAGAAGCAGCCGGAAACTCTTTAAAAAAGCTTGTAGCCCGGTTTGAAGGGCATGCTGACATTTACCACGCAGGATTTGTAGAACATGCACAGCAGGAGTATTCGGAAGTTGCAGTCCTCTACAGCCTGCTTAAAGACGAAGGAAAAACACAGGACTTTCCTTCTCCTGATGAACTGGGGGTTGAATATGCTGCATACCTTAATGGGCTTGGGGATGTGGTGGGAGAGCTCAGAAGGCATATTCTTGACCTTATAAGGGCGGAAGCCTTTGAAAAAGCCGAAGTGTTTTTAGGTATCATGGAAAATATCCATGCAACCCTTATGGAATTTGACTATCCCGATGCAATCACAGGGGGGCTCAGACGAAAGACTGATGTGTCCCGCTCCCTGATAGAAAAAACACGCGGCGATGTCGTAAACTCAATTCAACAGAAAAAACTTGAAGTTGCTATGAAAAGCCTAGAGACCAGGCTGTAAAAAGATGAAAAAGAAGAGATAACCTGGATGCAAAACCTGAGTTAAAATAATCAAATAAAAATAAGGTTTAAAAATAATTCTCTCCTTCAGTGCCTTACAGAACTGCAGGCTATAAGTAGAATCAGGCTGAGAGGAAGAGCAGGATAATCTTCACAATAACTCCAGAGCCATTTGTTATTTCTGGAGTTACATATAATTTTATTGTTTAGTGAAGTTACATTACAATTCGACACCCCGTTACCTGAAACCCCTTATCCGGCTTACCGTACCGGCATTCAAACAGCTCAACATATACATATAAATGATAAAACCCTAAGGGTCTGATAGATCCGAATTCCAGTAATCAGTTACAAGAGGATATATATGAAATTTGATCCAGAAAAAATAAAAAAAGATGCAAAGGAAAATTTTGACCATGCCTGGAACGAAGGCAAAAAAATGGTCAAAATGCCTACACTTAACGAGCGCTACCCGAGGACAACCCTGAGATACGGGAAGGCTCACCCTGTTTACGATACAATCCAGAAACTGAGAGAAGCCTATATGCGTATGGGTTTTGAAGAGATGATGAACCCTCTTATAGTTGATGAAAAAGAGGTCCACAAGCAGTTCGGAAGCGAGGCACTCGCAGTACTTGACCGCTGTTTTTATCTTGCAGGTCTGCCCCGCCCCAATGTGGGGATTTCTGACGAACGCATCGCACAGATAACCGAAATCCTGGGTGATATAGGAGAAGAAGGCATAGACAAAATCAGGAAAGAACTTCACGCTTATAAGAAAGGAAAGATTGAAGGAGACGACCTGGTTCCCGAAATCTCTGCAGCCCTCGAAGTTTCGGATGCCCTTGTAGCTGACATGATTGACAGGGTTTTCCCTGAGTTTAAAGAACTTATCCCCCAGGCAAGCACAAAAACCCTGCGCAGTCATATGACAAGCGGCTGGTTCATTTCCCTGGGAGCCCTGCTTGAGAGGGAAGAGCCTCCTTTCCACTTCTTCTCAATAGACCGCTGTTTCAGGCGCGAACAGCAGGAAGACGCTTCAAGGCTTATGACCTATTATTCCGCTTCCTGTGTGATAATGGATGAAGATGTGACTGTAGACCATGGTAAAGCAGTGTCAGAAGGGCTTCTCTCACAGTTCGGTTTCGAAAAGTTCCTTTTCAGGCCGGACGAGAAGCGCAGCAAATATTATGTCCCTGACACCCAGACCGAGGTCTTCGCTTTCCATCCGAAACTGGTAGGTTCTAACTCAAAATACTCTGATGGCTGGATCGAAGTCGCAACTTTCGGCATATATTCTCCTACAGCCCTTGCTGAATACGATATTCCGTATCCCGTAATGAACCTCGGGCTCGGAGTGGAAAGGCTTGCCATGATCCTGCACGATGCGCCCGATGTCCGCTCTTTGACCTACCCTCAGATCCCGCTGTACAGTGAGTGGGAAATGCCTGACAGCGGACTTGCAAAGCAAGTTTTTGTAGATAGAATGCCTGAAACCCCTGAAGGGCAGGAAATTGCATCTGCAGTGGTTGCCCAGTGTGAACTGCACGGAGAAGAGCCAAGCCCCTGTGAGTTCCCTGCCTGGGAAGGCGAGGTTTGCGGAAGAAAGGTTAAGGTTTCCGTAATCGAGCCTGAAGAAAATACAAAGCTCTGCGGGCCTGCCGCGTTCAATGAAGTAGTTGCCTATCAGGGAGACATTCTGGGAATTCCAAACAACAAGAAATGGCAGAAAGCTTTTGAAAACCACTCTGCAAGGGCAGGCATACGCTTTATAGAGGCTTTTGCAGCCCAGGCTGCCAGAGAAATCGAAGAGGCTGCAATGTCCGGAGCAGATGAGCATATTGTCAGGATTCGGATTGTCAAGGTCCCCTCGGAAGTCAACCTGAAGATGGGAACTACTGCCCAGAGATATATCACAGGCAAAAATAAAAAGATAGATATCAGAGGCCCGGTCTTCACCTCGGTAAAAGCGGAATTCGAGTAAAATAAGCCGGCAAACAGAAATAATAATGCAGAACGGAAGGGCTGTATGCAAAATGAAGGTGTCCCGTCACCAGGATATTCAGAAATCAGGAGACTGATGGAAACTGGAGAGCCTGTGTGCATAACCTTTGAAACAGAGGAAGGGGATGTGAAAAAAAGGCTTCATGGAACAATGCCCTTCCAGAAATCAGTTCCTGAAGAAAAAACATCCGGAGAAGAAAGGAATGAACTCCCCGGGAAATCCGGCTTCCTTTTTTGTGAACTTGTGCAAAAAACCCGCATGGGAGAAAAGTTCAGAATTTCAGGACAGAGCTGTTCTCCCGGAGATTATGTCCTTGGGCTTTCCGAAAAGAGCCCTGCTGAATATTATCTCAGGTCCGGCAGGTACAGTAATAAACAGGATGCAGAAAAAGCAGCTCTATCCCTTCCGAGATTAAAGAGAAAATTTCATTCCATTGTGATAGAACCCTTATCAGTTAATAGAGGTATTTTTGATGTGCTTATTCTCTTTCTTAAACCTGAGAGAGCCATGAGAGTTGTCCAGGCAAATGCCTATTCCGGAGGGAAAAGGACAGTAATGGATACAATGGGTGCAGCCTCAATCTGTGGAGACTGTACCGTATTTGCTCTTGAACAGGGCATAAGTTTATCTTTCGGGTGTAAAGGGTCAAGAAAACACACTGGATATAAAGATTTTGAAGTTCCCCTGGGAATTGCTTTTGAAAAAATAAAGGAAATTGAAGAAGGGCTTTCAAAGATCCCCGAAACAACAGAGTAAAGATGCTGAACAGTAATGTAGTAGCGCAGGGTGAATTACATCTCTTGGCTTTTTAGAATAATTTATCGAAGAAGTTCACCACGCTTTCCAGCCCGATAGCCTCCAGTTGTCCCGGAGAAACAACTGCAACGGTTGCCAGAAGACAGATCATAACGAGTGCGAAGACAAAGGTCTTCAATAAAAAAGAACTCATTGAAGAGTGTTTTTTGCGTCTGGTACCATCAACCTCTTCCACAAGCCCTTCATACCTGACCTTAACACTTGACCAATCGGCATTGCTGCCTGACTTGCCTGAGGAGCCTTCATTTTCCGTGTCCTGGCTCTTTCCGGAATAAACATATTTGGACCAGTCAACGGTATCAGATTCGGAAGATGAGGTTGATTGACCGGCACTCAGCGGGTCGCTTCCGGATTTGAAGGATACATAGGAAATAGTGGTTGTTCTGAAAGGAGATTTAGAACCTGAGGGGAGATCGGGAATTTCTGGAACCTGCGGGTTCTGGTCAGTCCCCTGGCTATTGCTTTGGCTTTCAGGGGCAGAGGAGAGTTCAGTCACCTTCTCTTCCGGAGGCAGGGACATATCATATGCTTTTCTTTTTTGAGGGTCTTTGAGGGTTTCGTAAGCCTCTTTGATTTTTATGAATTTTTCATGGGCATCAGGAGACCTGGCTCTATCCGGATGATATTTTTTTGCAAAATAATGATACTTATCTTCGATTTCCTCAAGACATGCGCTTCTGGGAATATCGAATAATTGATAATAGTCCACTGCTTTCCTCCCCTGAACCATTCTATTATTGACCCGTTGATCCAATATTGACCCTTTGATCCAATGGTCTGTTGATATATTGATCGTTGATCTATTGAACCTTTATTTGAGACGTGAATTTGTTGAAATTCAGCGCTTCTGGATACTGGTGTATCACATTATCAGTCATTGAGACCCTGGGGCCTTTCTATAGTGACACTCCTCATAATTCCCGTCCCAAGATCTTTGGCTGTAGCATTTATTATTCCGTTAGCATCAATGTCAAAAGTAACCTCTATCCTTGGAATTCCCTTTGGAGAAGGCGGGATATTATCGAGGACAAGCGTTCCTAAAGTAACGTTTTTCGATGCAGCCCTTTCTTCTCCCTGAAGGATTTTACCCCTGACAACCCTCTGGTTATCATAATGTGTGGTAAAGGTTTTACTATTTCTTGTGGGAATTGTCGTATTCTTTGGAATTATCGGAGCCATCAGATCTCCCACGGTTTCAAACCCGAGGGTAAGAGAGGTAACATCAAGAAGCACAAGGTTGCCCGAATCAACTTCTTCCCTTGGAGATTTGAGGTAATCATTTCCAAGAATTCCAGCCTGGACGGAAGCCCCCATTGCTACCACTTCATCAGGGTTGATGTTCTGAAGAGCCTTTTTTCCCATGAACCCTTCCACAGCTTTCACCACAGCAGGTATCCTGGTGGACCCTCCAACAAAAATAACTTCATCAATTTCCGAGGGTGAAAGCCTTGCATCCTGCAGGGTTTTTTCTATAATTGAAATGGTTTTCTTAACAAGGTCTTCAGTCATTTTATTGAACTGCTCTCTTGTTATATCTATGTCCAGGTTTTTATTTTCGAAAATATACGGCAGGTTAACATTTGCGGTTTCGAGAGTTGATAGGTCGATCTTACAGCGTTCCGCAGCCTCTCTAATGCGCTGCATCGCCTGAGGTATATCTGAGAGGTTTTTCCCCTCGGCTTCCTGGAACCTGGCAAGTAAGTGTTCAACAATCCGCGTATCGAAATCGTCGCCGCCGAGCTCTGTATCCCCGCTTGTGGCAAGGACTTCAAAAATCCCGTCTTTAATTTTAAGAATGGAGACATCAAAAGTCCCGCCCCCAAAGTCATAAACCATAATTTTCCGGTTATTAATCCCGTCCCTCAGACCATAAGCGAGCGCAGCTGCAGTAGGTTCATTTATAACTCTAAGCACTTCGAGCCCTGCAAGTTCGCCTGCCTTTTTTGTTGCAAAGCGTTGAGAATCGTTAAAATAAGCGGGGACAGTTATTACCGCTTTTTCAACGGCGTCCCCCAGGTATTTCTCAGCATCATGTTTTAATTTTTGAAGGATCTTTGCGGAAATTCCGTGAGGAGTGAATTTTTCATTGTTCAGTGTCACCCTGTAATCGGGTTTCCCCATATGCCTCTTGATAGAATGAACGGTATTCTCAGGATTGGATACCATCTGCCTTTTGGCAAGGTCCCCTACAAGTAACTCGTTCTTTTTTGAAAAACCTACAACAGAAGGCGTAAGCCTCTTCCCTTCGGAATTGGTGATGACCTTGGGTTCACCAAGTTCAATTATCGCCATACAAGAATTGGTGGTTCCCAGGTCGATGCCCAGTACTTTTCCTCTGATATTTGCCGTTGGCGCACCCCCAAGATTTTTATAATGTCGTGAAGAGATATTAATTTTTCTACTATAGTTAGAGCATACAAATTTAGAATTAAAGTATAGTGATCAGACAAATAGATAGTATAATATTTACTCAGATATTAAATATTCTCCCTAGATTTTTTTAGTAATACAAAGAGATAAGATTAAAAAAACTTTTCGCCAGAAAGGATAAACGGAATCAAAACTTCAACTTATCTCAAACAAAATTAAATCTTTGCATGTCAATACTGGATTTATATACAGCATAGCAGATAATAAAAGAGTAAATAAGAGAAAAACGAAAGAACAAAACTTCAGATAAAATATTAACAATAAAAAGAGATAATATTTTACAAAATTCTAGTAAGTATATTATAGAATTTTTAAGAGATTTTTTGTTCTTATCCTTAATTTTTTTTATTTTTAACCTTGGGCTATTTTATATTTTATTATTTAATTTTTGTTTTTATTTTTGAGTTTTTTTAGATTTCGTCCTTGAGTTTTTTAGATTTTATCATTGAGTTTTTTAGATTTCGTCCTTGAGTTTTTAGATTTCATCTTTGAGTTTTTAGATTTCATCCTTGAGTTTTTTAGATTTCATCCTTGAGTTTTTTAGATTTTATCACTGAGTTTTTTGTTCTTATCTTTTGTTTTAGCACCTTATTTCCATATGTTCTGTATTGCTGAGTTATTTGCCCCTTTTATTCTGAAAGAAACCCGGAACCGAAAGTATGTATCCATATACACCCGGTTTTTAATCCTGTCTTTTCTATGAGAGAGATTCAGTATAAGAAGGGACTATATTGGGCTATTTCTTGAATAACTAAAAGGTCAGAGCACACTTATCCTGTAGAGGTTGATGGGATGAGTTTATATAGAAGTACAAACATGTAAAATGCGATTTTAATTCCAGAGCAATTCCAAACTCACACTAATAAGGAGGATTAAATAATGGCAGGACAGCCAATATTCATTTTAAAAGAAGGAAGTAAGAGAACAAGAGGCAGGGATGCCCAGAGCAACAACATTATGGCTGCAAAAGCAGTAGCAGAAGCAGTCAGGACCACCCTTGGTCCCAAAGGTATGGACAAGATGCTTGTGGACTCGATGGGCGACGTGGTCATTACAAACGATGGAGCAACCATTCTCAAAGAGATGGACATCGAGCACCCTGCAGCAAAGATGGTGGTAGAAGTATCCAAGACCCAGGACGATGAAGTAGGAGACGGAACCACCAGTGCAGCTGTTGTCGCAGGTGAACTCTTAAACAAAGCCGAGGACCTGATCGAACAGGAAATTCACCCGACAATTATTGCATCCGGATACAGACTGGCAGCCGAGAAAGCTATTGAGGTTCTTAACTCCCTGGCAATGAGTGTAGACATGGGTAACAGGAACCTTCTGCTCAGCATTGCCGAAACTGCCATGACCGGAAAAGGTGCGGAGTCCTCCAAAAAGCTTCTTGCTGAAATTGCCGTGGATGCCGTTACAAGCGTTGTCGACACAAACGGTAAGATGTCAGTTGACAAGGAAAACATCAGCGTTGTCAAGAAAGTCGGCGGCAAAACCGAAGATTCCGAGCTCATCCCAGGCATGATCATTGACAAGGAAAGAGTCCACACAAATATGCCTGAGAAAGTAAAGGATGCAAAGATCGCCCTCCTGAACACCGCAATCGAACTTAAAGACACCGAAGTGGACGCAGAAATCTCAATCACCTCTCCTGACCAGCTTCAGTCCTTCCTTGACCAGGAAGAGCAGATGCTCAAGAAGATCGTCCAGAAAGTTATCAACAGCGGCGCAAATGTAGTATTCTGCCAGAAGGGTGTCGAAGACCTCGCCCAGCACTACCTTGCAAAAGCAGGTATCTTCGCAGTCCGCAGAGTCAAGAAGAGCGATATGGAAAAACTCGCAAGAGCAACTGGCGGCAAACTCATCACCAACCTTGACGAGATCGTCCCCGAAGACCTTGGCTTTGCCAAACTCGTTGAAGAGAAGAAGGTTGGCGGCGACAGCATGACCTTTGTCACAGGCTGCGACAACCCGAAGGCTGTTACCATTCTTCTGCGCGGTGGCACAGAACATGTGGTTGACAGCATCGACAGCGCTCTTGAAGACGCCCTCCGCGTAGTAGGAGTTGCAATCGAAGACGAAAAGCTCGTTGCAGGCGGCGGCTCACCTGAAGTTGAGGTTGCTCTCAGGCTACAGGAATACGCAGCAACCCTCGAAGGCAGGGAACAGCTTGCAGTAAAAGCTTACTCCGAAGCTCTTGAAGTTATCCCCAGGACTCTTGCAGAGAACGCAGGTCTCGACCCGATAGACATGCTCATGGAGCTCCGCTCCCAGCACGAGAAAGGCATGAAGACTGCAGGTCTCAACGTTTACGAAGGCAAGGTCGTTGACATGTGGGAGAACTTCGTAGTCGAACCCCTCAGAGTCAAGACCCAGGTAATCAATGCAGCCACAGAGTCTGCAGTCATGATCCTCAGGATCGACGACATCATTGCTTCTACCCGTGCAGCAGGCCCAAGCCCTGAAGAAATGGGTGGAATGCCAGGAATGGGTGGAATGCCGGGAATGGGCGGAATGCCACCAGGAATGATGTAAATTCCTGAAAAAATGAGAAAAACCGAAAACTGATTGAATCCAGAAAAGGTGCAGTATCTTTACTGCTCCTTTTTTAAAATTCAGTCAGAAAATGCTCCAGGTCTGAAAGAAGTTTTCCGAACTCTCAACGGAAAATCCATGTGAATCTACGTTCTTTTTTCTCTTTCAGGCTTTTTTAAGGCAATTAAGGATGTCTTCAGCTTCATATTTTGTTTTTATTATCCGTGTCCTGCCTCTCTTGCCTTTGCCTGTAAAATCGGCATCAACATAGTTAAGGGTCTGAAGCCTGTTGACCATTCCGTAAAAGCGGGTGTATCCTAACTGTGTAAGCTCATGAAAGGATTTATAGAGCTCTCCAGCTTTAATTTCATCTTTCTTTGCTATCAGTTCAAGCAGCTGTTTTTCAGGATCCGAAAGGAGGCTTATTCCCCTGCAAAGGTGGAGCAGTTTGGATGCCTCATATGCTTTTTCAACGTCCTCAAATAAAATCATGCGTCTTCCTTTGCGTTCGGCATTAAAGCCCGAACGTCTGAGAAGGTCAATTCCAACCCTCAAGTCTCCTGTCTTTTCCACATAAGAGACAACAAGTTTCAGAACTTCATCAGAAATTACTTTCGGATAAAAACCGTACCTGACTCTGTCCTTCAGGATATCCAGAATCTCTCCTTCCTCATATCTTGGGAAAGATACTTCTTCAGGCAGAAAAACAGAGTTAACTCTTGAATCCAGGCAGTAAAGGTCAGATGCGTCATTTACGATCCCTATAACCCCGATCTTTGCCCCTGGATACTGCTCATGAGCCCTTAGCAAAGAATACATTACTTCATTGGCATGGCCTTCGCAGCAGAGATAATTAAGGTCGTCCAGCGCTATAATCAGGACTTTCTCCGAGGAAACCAGGAAATTTACAACGGTTTCAAAGAGCTTCCTAAAAGCAATCCCGGAATTAGGTGGAGAGATCCCGAAAAGTTGCCTGTAAATCCTTGACATCACGGCAAAACGTGTAGAATCAATCTGGCAGTTGACCTTTACAGTAACAACATTTGGAGCATGAGCTTCAACTTCTCTGAATGTTTTCATGATTGCACTTGTTTTTCCTGTACCTGGAGGCCCGACCAGCAAACAATTTAAAGGACGCATACCGCGCAGAGCCGGTTTAAGTGCAAACCTGAGCGCGTTTAACTGCGAATCCCTGTGGGGAAAGTATTCCGGGAGATAATCCGGCTCAAGTACCGAAAGGTCCTTAAATAGGGTTTCGTCCCAGAGTAGTATATCGTTACCTGTCAAGGAAACCTGCTCCTTTTTAATTGGATGTGTATTTTAATGCGGCATTTTTATCGCCCAATTTTTATCAGTGGATTTCCTGTGATTACAGGATACTGATTTTGAGTGCTGGACTGTAAAAGTATCTGATTGCTTATGCCTGACTGATAGGATCTGACCAATTCTAATAACGCAGTCTAATCAGACAGAGAATTCAGTGAAATTAAAGTTTCTAATTCCACAGTTTTTAACACAGGATTTAAGAAGTCAAATCTCTGATTTTAATATAAACGGGTTGAATTTTTGTAGATATAGCTATTTCTCTGTTTAAATTTTTCATAAATATGTTCTATTACGTTTTAGCTTTTTTGAATTATTACGAATAATGAGCTTTTGAATTATCACAAATAATGAGCTGCTTCTGAACAGGCATCCCGTAGTTCTGGCAGACTGTCAAGAAAGCTGATAATCAGGTACATCAATAACCTGGCTCTGATAAAGAGAGAAATCTATAATTTACGCTGATAAATGTATTTAAATCTAATTTGTAAAAAGGATATTTATTAACTGAAGGAAAAAACGGATAAAAGAAGAATTAAAATAGAAACAGCTAAAAAGTAAATAGAAAGCAGTAAAGAAACAAATATTGTTAAAATTAGCCAAAAATAAACGTGAAAATATTACTGAGCCTTTATTAAAAAATAATTTCATATCCGAAAAACAGAAACATTTGAAAAACAGGACCATTAGTGCCAGGTATTCATAGAGGAGCGGGGAGAAAATATGGAAATAGAATCTAAATTTTTGGTGCCTGAAGAGAAAGATTTTAAAGAACTTGAAAATCTCTCCAGGCTTGCTTCTTATACAATTTCTGAAGTTAAGGCCCAGCTGAATGAGGACTCTTTTCTTGATACTGAAAATAAAGACATAATGGCTTCAGGGTATTACCTGAGAGTGAGAAAATCCTCAGGAGAAAAAGGGAAATGGATTACTATCAAAAGCCTGGGAGGTTTTAAAGCCGGAACCCACAGGAGGGAAGAATACGTCAGCTTTCTGCCTGAAGGGCTGTCTGTGCTCGAATGCCCCGACCTTAGAATCAGGAATATGATTTTCGAATTTACTTCAGGGCTTGACCTGTTTCCTTTAATCACCCTCAAACAGAAAAGGATGATTCGCCAGTTAAAGCTTGAAGGAAAACCGATAGCTGACCTGTATCTGGATAAAGTGAACCTCAAAAGCGAGAGCAGGAAAAAAATATACAGCGAGTTTGAAGTCGAACTCAAAAGCGGAGGGACTGCTGAAGACCTTGAAACTATCCGGGATTTCCTGCTGAGCCATTACAACCTTGTGGAAAATCCTTTTTCAAAATTTGAAAGAGCCTATATGTTCAGGGAAAATCTCCCGGAAAAAACCCTGCTTGACCTGAGGGAAAGAGCCGTCTGTACACAGGTGGCTAACTACAAAAACATATACGGCAAACAGGCTAAAATTCTGCTTTTACTTGACAGTGGAAGTACTCAAGCAGAACTCAGCCTTTTACTCAAAATTCCGGAACCTGAAATTGAAGCCCTGGTCTCGCGGTTTGAAAAAGAAAGGCTTTCTATCTTTCCGTTTACAGGAGCCAAAAAGAAAACCCTGGAAAAAAAACTGATGTTTTATTTTCAATCCGGAAAAGGGAGTCCAGAAAACGGATGGACAGAAATTGGTTACGAAGAATGGACTCCCGAAGCCCTCTTAAAATTCTACGGAATCAGCATAGAGAAAGCAGAAAATATAACTTCAGGAGCTCTTGCCCTTTTTGATGGGTTTTCCGCCTATCACGGCCTTGGAAAAGAAGAAAGGGAGCTGCTGAGGCTTGCATCCCTTCTGCAAAATATTGGAAGTACGGCACGTAAGGAAGAAGAATCCCCTATTAGCAGGGAGATTATCCTTACTCACCCCCTTAAAGGCCTGAAGCTTCATGAGTTAAAGATACTGGCTTTGATTGTGGAACTCCAGGAACCTTCAATAAGTGAGAAAAATCCATGTCTGGCTCTTGAAGAGATAAATATCGACCTCTCTCCTGCTTTCCAGAACAAATCCCTCACCCTTGCGGCTTTTCTGCAAATAGCTAACGCTTTAGAAACCGAAAATCATATGTATTTGCCCTGCGGGTTCAGACAGCTTGAAGGGACAGTTGAAATAGAACTTATGGGAGCTAACGCTGAAAAAACTGCAAAAAGAGCGGAAAAAAGAAGCGAGCTGTGGGAATGCCTTTTCAGCACGAATTTGCGGTTTATTCAGGCAAAAGAGCCGTTTGAAGCCAAAAAATCAGAGAAAAAGTCAGAAGAAACCCGGGAAAAAGCAGAAAAAAGAGCTGAAAAGAGGAAAAGAAAAGAGACACAAAAATACACGGTCAGTCCGGAAGACCCCATGGCTTTTGTTGCTCACAGGATCTTTGCATATCAGTTTTCCCAGATGCTTGCACACGAAAAAGGGACAAGAAAAGGAGAAGATATAGAAGACCTGCATGACATGCGCGTTGCGGTCCGCAGGATGAGGGCAGCAGCAATAGTTTTTGATGAATATATTGAATCTGAAAAAGTTGAACCTCACATTAAGGGTCTTAAGAGAACTCTCGGAGCCCTGGGAGGAGTCCGGGACCTGGATGTTTTCCGGGAAAAGGCGGAAGATTATCTGAAAACCCTGCCTCCAGGGCGTGAACATGACCTTGACCCTCTTTTTCTTATACTTTCAGAGGAAAGGGAGAAAGCCAGAGAAGAAATGCTTGACTACCTTGACAGTGAAAAATACAGCCGTTTTAAAAAAGACTTTTCGGAGTTTCTGGACTTTCCTGAAAGCTGGGTTCTTCCGACAACTACGGAAAAACATGATTCTCTTCCGCACAGGGTAAAGGACGTTCTTCCCTCGATCCTTTACGCCCGTCTGGCGAATATAAGCGCCTATTCCGAATGGGTTGAAGGTCCCTATGTTTCGGTTGAGAGGCTGCACAGGCTCAGGATTGCTGCCAAAGGATTGCGTTATACACTTGAGTTCTTTGAAAACGTGCTCGGAAAAGAGGTTGAAAGCCTGATTAAGGACTTTAAAGCCCTTCAGGACCACCTTGGAGACCTTCATGATGCAGCCGTCGCAGCTGAAATGCTGGGGACTTACATAAAGACAGGCGCCTGGAAACTTACAGAAATTGAAAAGGTATCAGATAAAAAGCAGGTTCCCGAAACCTCTGAAGGAATTGAAGCTTATCTTGCATACAGGGAAGCAGAACTTTTAACTTTGCTTGACACCTTTCCGGAATCCTGGGAAAAAGTCCGGACAGGCGAATTCAGAAAAAAAATTGAGGGTGCGATCAGAAGCCTGTATGAGAGCCCATGACAGATTCCCAGTTTATTTTTGAAACAACTTTAAACCGAAAAAACCAGTTTTGAAAAGGTTCCAGTTTTGAAAAGGTTCCATTTCTGGAAGAGTCCCGTTCACGAATAAGTTTCAGTCCCTTGGCATTTCCTCAATTTCAACATTTCCTTTGAAAATTAATGGGGTTCCCGCAGTCTGTTCTATAATTGCCTTGGACTGGAGAGAATATCCGAAAATTTTCTTAAAGTACTTTTTATGTTTCTCGACTTCCCAGATTTCGAGCTGACATTCCTTCTGAGCATGCATCTCAAGCACAAGGCTCTCTGTGGAGGCTATATAGAAACGGACATGGGACACTATGCCGGTATGGGAGCGGTCAAGCCCTTCGGCAATACGGAGCAGGGCACTGAGCGCCCTTATACTTTTTACAGATTCTTTGCTCAACCCTTCAAGGTTGGGGTGTTTCTTTTTAGGAGTGTTTTTTCTGTGGAAATAGGCAAGATTTGCAATGATTTCGATTTCTTCAGGCTGGAAACCAGGCAGGTTGCTCTCTCTTATAAGGTGATAGGCATGTGCCTGATGAGTATCGTATGAGAGGAATGTTCCTATGTCGTGCAGGGTTGCACCGTATTCGAGAAGCTCTCTCTCACTCTCCTCAAACTCATAGATGCCGAGAGCCTGAATACTGTCAAAGAGTTCAAGAGCGAGCCTTGAAACTGTATGGGCATGTTCCTCATCAAAATTGCAGGCAAGGCCGAGCTGCATAATGCTGCGCTTCCTTACCGACATCTGAGTGACCAAATACGAGAACTCACTCTTCGAGATATAGTCTACGAGAAGGCCTTCCCTTAACCCGCGCTTACTGACCGTAATCTCGGAAAGTCCGAGTTCTTCCATAAAAGTCTCTATAATTGCAGCCCCTGCAAGGATTATGTCTGCTCTCTGTGAGTTTATTCCGGGGAATTTACGTCTTTCTTCAAGCGAAAGGGCACACATTGCCCTGACAATCTTCTTCAGGTCTTCATACTCAAGTTTCTCAAAGCTTTCATGAGCTGTCTTATGCAGGTAAACAAAGGCGATTTTGGCAAGGTTTTCAATAGTTCCCGAACTTCCAATTACAAAATTTACCGTATATCTGGAAAGCTCTTTAATTATGTCCGCACTCTTGCGCCGGATGTACGCCTTGATCTGTTCATAACGTTCCTCAGAGACAGGGCCGGTTTCATCCGGAAGGAACATATTTGTCAGGCGAATTGACCCAAGGTTAAGGGAGTGAAGAAAATAATACTGGTTCTGGTCACCTACAGACACTTCAGTGCTTCCGCCCCCGATGTCGATAAAAATGGCTTTTGAGTTTCCGAGTCTGAGCCCGCTCGAAACCCCCAGATAAATCAGACGGGCTTCTTCCGAACCTGAAATCGTGCAGACCTCGAGGTTTGCTTCCTTTTTAATCATTTCAAGGAGCTGGACTTTATTGCTTGCGTCCCGGGTCGCAGAGGTAGCCACGGCTATAATCTCTTCTACCCTGTAAGCCCTTGAAAGCTCCATAAACTTCTTACAGACAAAGGCTGCCCGCTCCATAGCTTCTGGCTGGAGGATCCTGTCTATAAACTCCTTTTCTCCAAGCCTCACCGTTTCCTTCTGTTTGGTCAGGGGCTGGTAAGACCCATTAGGATTGATCCGGACCAGAAGAAGCCGGACCGAGTTGGTCCCTATATCAATAAACGCAACAACCCTGCCTTCTGAAATTTTCTCGGGTTCCATTTACGACCACCTGAAAGCCCTGCCTTTCGTTTTTCTTGAAGGATTCGAGAGCTTCATAAGCTTCACAATATTCGTTCACATTTTTATTCTATTTGAGACTTGTTTTGGTCTTTTATTTTCCTTATTTGTATCTTTCTATATATGTAAAATTGTAAGTTCAAAAACCCTGCCCATGTGAATCTCTTGAAATTTATATAAAGGTTCTATATTGAAAAGGAAAAACAGAAAATTAGCAAAAAGAAAGCAGAAAGGAAAAAAGAATAGTAGAATAAAAGGAAAAAAAGACGAATACAGGTGAAAAAAAGAAGAAAAAAGAAAAATTTAGATTTCCTCAAATTTTTTTCAGCGTTCTGTTTTAATATCCCAGCTGCCCCTATTCTCAAGCATCCAGACCTGGGAATCCAGCTCTTCTTCTTCGGGCTGCGGATAAATCCTTTCAGTCCGTCCGTTTGGAAGCAGGAGTCGGGCTTTTACATTATCTTTCAGATGGATACCGAGAATGATGTCGCGCATGACAGGTATATAGTCCTGGGACACCGGGAAGAGGACTTCGACCCTGTTGTCAAGGTTGCGGGGCATAAGGTCGGCGCTTCCCAGGAAGATTTCCTCTTTTCCGCCATTCCTGAAATAATATATTCTTGAGTGCTCAAGAAAACGCCCGACTATCGAAGTTACTCTGATATTTTCGCTCAGCCCGTAGATGCCGGGTCTGAGGCAGCAGATACCCCTGACAATAAGGTCTATCTTTACTCCGGCCCGTGAAGCCCTGTAAAGCTCACGGATGCACTGGTAGTCCACAAGGGAATTCATCTTGAAGATCAGATGACCGTTTCCGAACTTCTCGTGCACATCAATTTCGCGCCTGATACGTTCAAGAATCTGATGTCTCATTGTCTGGGGAGCTACCAGGAGTTTAATATAATGGTCTTTCCTTGAATAGCCTGTAAGGGCATTGAAAAGGTCGGAAATATCTTTTCCTATGAAGGAATCGCTTGTCAGATAGCCGCAGTCAGTATAGATCTTTCCTGTAACAGCATTGTAGTTTCCAGTGCTCATATGCACATAATACCTGATGCCGCCTTCTTTTTCAGCCCTTACTATCAGGCACATCTTGGCATGGGTTTTGCGGCCAGGGAAACCATAGGCTACATGTACCCCTTTACGTTCAAGCTCTTTTGCCCAGCCAATGTTGTTTTCTTCGTCAAAACGGGCTTTGAGCTCAACAAGGACTGCAACCTGCTTGCTACGGTCTGCAGCTTTCATGAGAGCCTGGATGATCCTGGAGTTATCGTCTACCCTGTATAGCGTCATTTTAATTGCCAGGACATCAGGGTCGTCAACGGCTTCTTCTACCAGGTCGATTACAGATTCAAAACTGTCATAAGGGTGATGGAGAAGGATATCATTCTTTTTTAAGGCTGCAAAAATATTTTCTCTATCAGCCATTCGGGGATGTTTTTTCTGCTCGAAAGGCTCGTATTTAAGCTCAGGGCGGTCAATCTGGGCAAGCTTCATAAGGCTTGAAAGCCCCAGAGGCGCAGCCGACCTGAACATAAGTGGGCGTGTAAGATCCAGATTCTTGAGGAGGATATCAGAAACCTTCTCAGGCATAGTGTAATCGGTTTCAAGCCGGACAGCGGGCCCGAAGTAATTTCTTCCTACCCTTTGCTTTACAGCAGTAAGGAGGTCTTTATCCCCGTCTTCATCAAACCCGAGATCTGCATCTCTTGTGATCCTGAAAGGGTAAGCTCCGAGGATTCGCTGGCCTGGAAAGAGAAGGTCGAGATTTGCAGCAATTAGCTGTTCAAGCCACACAAAGCGTCCCGTCTTCAGTTCTTCAAAACTGGAAATTATTTTTTCCTGTTTTCCTTCAGGCACAACAATGAGCCTTGAGAACATCGGAGGGATCTTGACCCTCGCAAAACGCTCGCCATATTCCGGGTCATCAATAAGTACTGCAAGGTTAAGACTGAGGTTTGAGATGTGCGGGAAAGGATGACCTGAGTCGAACCCGAGAGGAGTTAGCAGAGGAAAAATATTTCTTTCAAAATAATCTCTGAGTTTCTCCCTATCTTCTCCGGAAAGTTCAAAGTAATTAAGGACTTCAATCCCATTTTCCCTGAGGGCGGGTTCAAGTATTTCATTCCAGCAGCTATCATTGATAGGGAGCTGCCTTAAAAGTTCTTCCCGGATAACTCGAAGCTGTTCCTGGGCCACTTCGTCTATGCAGTCTTCCTTTATCCCTTCCGTAATACGTTTCTGAACCCCGGAGACTCTGACCATAAAAAATTCATCAAGGTTACTCCCGAAGATAGAAAGAAATTTGACTCTTTCAAGCAGAGGATTGCGTTCATCCAGAGCCTCTTCAAGCACTCTGGCATTGAACTGGAGCCAGCTGTATTCCCTATCCGCATAAAAGCACGGGTCACTCAGGTCAGGCATGCCTGATACTTCAACCCGGGTTCCTTCAACACTATCCGTAACCAATCTATCAAAATCTGCGCACTGAATTGGGAAGTTCCGTTCCATTCCTATCACGCATGACCTGGGTTTTGTATCTTTTCAGACCTGTCCCCAAAAATATCAGAAGATCTGGACATAAGATTTTTGCCTGTTTTATAATTTGACATAATTACCGTATGTTTGTTCAGTATAATTAGCAGGGCTGAAGGAAAGGTGACCTGAATCCGTTTAGCAATCAAAATATTCAGGTTCAGGATAAACTGAACCTAATTGCGTATCAACCCATTAATAACCGTTCCACCTGCTAAGGTTTTCAGATTCCTGTCTGAGACGAGGTGCATCTTCATATAAAGTTATCGGAGATGCATTGACAATAGGACGTATATAGACTTTTGGGTTAATAGAAACGTAAAAGCTATTCGAACTCCTAATAAACTCACTACTATTTATTAATATATAGTACTAAAGATTTATAACACTATCTCTTAGAAAATAAAAAAAATAAACAAAAGAAAAATGTTTAAGACCTGCGAAAAAGAAAATAACGGGATATGATTACAGTAAGACTATCAAAAAAGCCAGAAAAATGTAGCATGTACTCAAAATATAATATGTACGTGAGATGCGGTATATGTGTGAGATGTGGCATGTAAGCGAAATGAAAATATTTTAAAAGAAACCCGGAAGTAGAAAAAGATTGGAAAAATTCAATAGTTTTTAATTTCTCCAGAGCCAATGAGTTTTCAATTTTTAAATTTATTCTTTAAATGAGCATAAAACTCCTGCTCTTTTCCTGTTGTCTTCCTCAGCAACCTTTCCACAATCAGTTCGGGAGTACTCCTTGCAACACGATTGTATATAGGATTTCTATTTACTATAAGTTCCAGGCTGGAATCCAGCCCTTCGGCTTCGATCCCGTCTACCCTGATTTCTGTCTCTGTGTTTTCAAGGATAAGCTCGGAGAGGTGGGAAACAAAAATCCCGAGGCTCTCTTCACTCCGGGCAAGATATTCAAGTATCCCCGCTATAATCCGGGCTGAGGCTCCGGGTTCGGTAATTGATTCCAGTTCATCGGCGAGCACAAGTTTCCCGGAAGCTTCGGAAAGCACTGAGAACTGTTTAAGGGTGGTTTCAAAAGCTCCTGCATCAAGAGTCCCTTTTGATTTTCCGAAATAATAGAATTCCTCCACAGGTCCGAGTTCAAGCTTCATTGCCGGGACAGGAAAGCCCATGTGACCGAGAACCACACACTGAGCAAGGAGTTCGAGCAGGGAGGTTTTTCCTCCTGAGTTCACCCCGCTTAAAAGTACGACCCGGTTTTCCATATCCACAGGAGAAAAGCTCGTTTTTCCAACGGAATAGCTTACAGGATCAATTTCTCCGTATCTGGCTTTTAAAAAGAGATTTTCCCCGGCTTCAAAGCCTATTCCGGCTTCAGGAACGATTACCGGCATCTTCAGCCGGAACTGTGAGGCAAAACATGCTATTGAAAACCCCAGGTCAAAGTCTAAAATCTCCTTTACAAGCTTTTCTACAGGCTGGCGGAAAACTGAGAGGGTTTTTGCAAGCTCCCTTTTGCGGGAAAGCCTTGTTTTTTCAAGGGACATGCTCAGTTTTTGCCTGAAAAGCTGCAGTTGAGCCTGTTCTGCCCTGAGAGGATAGGATATTTCATCGGAAAAGAGGGAATCAAGCATCAGCTTTTCCTGCTTCTGGAAATCGAGCTTTTCCGAAAGTTCCTCTTTTAGTGCTTCGATTTCACCTGTATAGACTCTCTGCAGCTCTTTTGCCAGCAGGTCTTTGATCTCCATCCCTCCACTCACAAGCTTGATGAGTTCCTGCCCGCTCAGGGTGAGAGAGCTTGCTTCCAGCGTCCGGTTCATGCGCTGGTTTGCCTCGTTTAAGGTAGAGGTGAGTATGGGATCAAGGTTTTTCAGTGCGGTTTCAAGCCTGTCAAGTTCGGGGTCAAGCCCTTCAACGGGCTTTCCATCCTCTCCAACCTTCAGAAGGGCAGTTTTGAGGTCTTCGAGCTCGGCGTCTGAGAGATCTTCAAAAAAGCTGAAACCCGCAATCCTGAGAGTGGATACTATATTCAAACAGGCAAGGACGCAGTCCAGGTTTCTGGCAAAAAAAGCCAGCTCTACCTCAGGCAGGATCTGCCAGAACTCGGCTTTTGAGGGGTCCTGGAAAAGCTCTGGCTCAAGCCCTTCAGGAAGGTCAAAGCTGAGAAAATTATCATCAAATACAATAACACTGGAGTATCCTCTTGCAAGGTCCACAAACTCGGAAAAACTCTCTACCGCCTGAACAGTCAAGAATGCCTGAAACCTTTCCCTGGCTGCATCCAGAATTTTCCGGTCTCCTGAAAGAATTATCCTGTCCCTCGCCCTCAGGTTTCCAGGCACAGGCTTCAGTTTCTTCACCCTTAAAAGGAGAGCGATAAACTCCTTATCTGCAGAAAGGACGTCTGCGATTTTCAGATAATCTGCAACAAAAGCCCGCCTCTCTTCAATAAGGTCCATACGGGACGCAGGAAATGGATAAAAGAGGTCCATCCTGTCCCTGGCATGTGAGGTATGAGCAAAAGTTTTTATGAGCTCAAGAAGGCGGGAGTACAGGTCAAGGGCTTCTTTTGTCTTCAGAAAATCGGAAATTGCACACCCTTCAGCCCTGCCTCTGGCATCCCTGGCCAGGGAAAGAGCAAATGTATGGCTGACACCATTTACCTCGGAAAGCGAAGCTATATCACCTTCAAGGATTGCCTGGAGAGCTGCATCTTCGCTCCCGAAGTGCTCGACAAGCCTGCCGGCTACTCGCTCACCTATTCCGTTAAGTTCCCGTAGACCTGAGAGTTGCTGAAAAGCTGCCATATTCAAAACACTTTAAACGAATCAGTTGAGTTCAGGGGTAAAACCCTATTTTTATCTTTTTATTTAAACAAAAGAGAAAGTTCTTTTTCAAGATAGGGCTGCATGGAAGCCGTATATCCGTGTGTTTCATCAGTAGTATTGTACATTGCCTTTGGCTCTTCTGCGAGGGCAAAAGTCCTGAGTGCCTGTTCATGAGATATTACAGTATCGTTAAAGGAATGGATCATAACAAGCTTTGAAGGCGGAAGCGCACTGAGGTAAGTTTCCGGGTCAATTGAACAATAGAGCCGATAAGCTTCAGAGTCAGCAATTTGTGAAGGGTCGAGCTCTTCTGTGCCGTCCCCCGATGTGCTTATCCCTATAGCCCCTTTAAGGGAAGGCTCAAGGGCACAGGCGATAATCGCAAACCTGCCTCCGTTACTTTCCCCGAGGACTGCAAGCCTTTCCGGGTCGATTTCAGGCTGAGCAGAAAGCACATCTGCGGCTTTGAGAACATCATAGATCATAAGGTATTCGACAGGGTCAAGACCAACTTTGAAAAGTTCAAGGTCTCTTTCTATATTTATTGCGCCCTGGTTTCGCTGGTCAAAAGTAAGGGATGCATACCCCATTCTTGAAAGTTCTGAAGCCAGTCCCTGTTCCCCTTCTTTACTGACCCCTGCACCCGGAAGCAGGATTATTCCCGGAGAAGGAGAAGAAGTGTCTGCAGGAATCCTGAGCAAAGCTTCGACTTTATCGCCTCCGCTTTCAAAAGAGACCAGTTTCAAAATATCCGGACTTTCAGGCGAATAAAAGTCTTTAATTTCCTGAAGTGTAAATACAGGTTCTCCTCTTTCTGAAAAAGATAAAATTCCTGCTTCTGAAAGCTCCCAGGGAAGATTCCCATATGTGGAATTGGAAGGATTATAAAGTACCCCGAAGACACCCACAACTATCATGAGAAAACCCAGAAGAAAAATTGCGGGTTTAAAAGTTCTGGCGCCAGAAGACGATCTTTTCGTTTTTCCAATTACTTTTTTTCCAGAACCATTCTTGCTCAAGAGTACCCTGCCAGAAAAAAGCAATTACGGCCAGAAGCCGTTTACAGCACTTAAGAATATTACTGCTATGCCCACAAGAGCACCTGCGATCAGCACTGTTTTGGGCTGGATGTGAATTGCATTTTTGTCAGCTTCGTAGTAGCGCATGAGCCCTGCGGAAGACTGAAGTCCGGAACCTGATTTTTTAGCCATGAGTAAGACACCTGTATGAATGCAATGTAATGCTAATTAGTTAATTGTTACGTTTTAATTGGAAGATTTAGCTTACTGGAGATTTAACTCCATATATTAATATTAATATTAATATTAATATCATATTCGCTTTATCTGGATTCTCTGTAATTTTTAAGCATCCTCACTGTAATAATTTTGAACTGCTCATTTAGATAGTAAATTTTGAACTGCTTATTCAGATAGTACCAGATAGTACCAGAGAATTTATAGTTTTCATATAATTTACAGTTCTCATATATAAATCATGCAGAGCAAGATCGTGCCCGTTTCCGGGATAGTTCTGTATATTATAAAAGCAAGCCTCCGATTTCAGGATATCAAAATCAGATACCAGAAACAGAGACCTGAGGACTCTCAGACGAGAACCTCATCCAGCAGGATAGGCGGATAAAATACACCTCTTTCTGTGATCAATGCGGTTACATTTTCCATGGGGGTTGCATCAAAAGCAGGGTTATAAACAGGAACGTCTTCAGGGGCAAGCTGCTGGCAACCTGCAAACCGCAGTTCGTCAGGATTTCGCATTTCGATCTTTATGCTCCCTTCCCAGCCTTCAAAATCAAAAGTAGAGACAGGAGCTGCCACATAAAAGGGGATTTCATGTTCTCTCGCAAGGATAGAATGCGTGTAAGTGCCTATCTTGTTAAACACAACATCCTGGGTTATCCGGTCAGCCCCAACAAGCACACTGTTTACAAGCCCCTGGCGCATTGCCCAGCCAGCCATGGAATCCGCAATAAGGGTTACGGGGATTTTGTCCTGCATGAGCTCCCAGGTAGTGATCCTGCTTCCCTGGTTCAGAGGTCTTGTTTCACAGGCAAGGACTTTAATCTCTTTACCGTCAGCAATAGCCGAACGCACCACTCCGAGGGCTGTGCCCCAATCAACGCAGGCAAGCCTCCCAGCATTGCAGTGTGTAAGTACGGTATCCCCGTCTTTCAGAAGTTTTGCTCCGTATTTACCTATCAGCTTATTTGTTTCGATATCTTCTTCTGCAATATCCCTGGCTTCCTGAAGAGCAATATCGCGTATGCCCCGGAAATCAAATGCATCAGAAATTGCATTTAAAACTCTGTCCACACCCCATGCCAGGTTCACGGCTGTAGGGCGAGTGGATTTAAGGGCTTTTGCCGCAACCTTAAGGTCTTTTGTCATGGATTCGATATCTTTTGCCCCACTCAGGTAAGCTGCCAGGGCAATTCCGAAACCTCCTGCAGCACCCAGCGCTGGTGCGCCCCTGATCCTGAGAGACTGTATAGCCTCACATAAAGAACTCAGGGTTTTGCATTCTATTACTTTATATTCTTGCGGGAGTAAGGTCTGGTCTACCAGAACCACAGAATTGGACTCTTCATTCCAGTCGATTGTCCTCATTAAAATCACTTTCCGATGTAAACACCAGCTTCTGCCGGAGAATTTACCGACTTTCTTTTCAAGCCACCCATCAGATAAAAACTTATTCGGCGTCCTTTTTCAGGCGAGAGTTTTTTCCAGAAATTTATCTGCTAGCCAGTTCAAAAGCCAAAATAAAAGGTTCAAATTAAAGGACATCTGCCCCCATATAAAAAGAATAAATAATCGATAGTTTGAAAGCCTGAGATAAGATTAATATTTTTTATTTTAATTTAAGCTAGGCAAATTTTGAAGTACGATTTAGATATATATAAATAAGCATAATAATTCATTCACAAAGAGCAAAGTTAGATATAATAGATTTATAAAGTAACAGTACAAATAAGGGAAGATTTTAAATTTATAGCTGAGATACAGGAAGATTTGTAATTTCAGGAATTATATTTCATAATTTCAGAGACCTTGAATCCGTAAATCTCTGAATATACATTCTGGGAGTTTAAAAATCTGTCTTTACATTCAATTTATGGTTTATGAGAGTCAGGGTATTCATCGGAGAGTAAGCGCTTATGACAAAAATAAAAATAGCAATTGCAGGAATCGGGAACTGTGCAAGCTCTTTGATACAGGGCATCGAGTACTATAAAACCGAAGATAAAGATCCCATAGGGCTAATGCATCGGGAACTCGGAGGGTACAGGCCCGGCGATATCAAAGTTGTTGCCGCCTTTGACATTGATGCCAGGAAGGTGGGAAAGGATGTATCAGAGGCGATATTTGCCCCCCCGAACTGCACAGCGGTTTTTTGTCCTGATGTCCCCCTCACAGGTGTGAAAGTAAAAATGGGCAGGGCACTTGACGGAGTCTCTGACCATATGAAGAACTACGGGGAGAATTATACATTTATTGTCAGCAAGGAGCCTGAAGCCACAAAAACAGATATTGTTAAGGAACTGAAGGATTCGGGCGCAGATATGCTCCTCAATTACCTCCCTGTCGGCTCCGAAGAAGCTGTACGTTTTTATGCCGAGTGTGCACTTGAAGCAGGGGTGGCTTTTATCAATAATATGCCTGTTTTTATTGCAAGCAATCCTGAATGGGCGAAACGGTTTGAAGAAAAGAATATCCCCATTATAGGCGATGATATAAAAGCCCAGCTTGGAGCGACCATCACTCACAGGGTTCTTGCAGACCTGTTTGAAAAACGCGGTGTAAAGCTCGAAAGGACTTATCAGCTGAATACCGGAGGAAACACTGATTTCCTAAATATGCTTAACAGGAGCAGGCTTGCTTCCAAACGTGAATCAAAGACCGAAGCTGTCCAGTCTGTCCTTTCACATAAACTCGAAGACGAAAACATCCATATAGGCCCAAGCGACTATGTTGCCTGGCAGAAAGATAACAAGGTTTGTTTCCTCAGGATGGAGGGCAAACTCTTCGGGGATGTGCCCATGAACCTTGAACTCAGGCTTTCAGTGGAAGATTCGCCTAACTCCGCAGGTGTAGTTATTGACGCTATCCGCTGCTGCAAGCTTGCCCTTGACCGCGGGATAGGAGGAGTACTGTACTCCCCGTCTTCCTACTTCATGAAACATCCGGCTATCCAGTACCCTGATGATGTGGCGTATCTCAGGACTGAAGAGTTTATAGCCGGCACCAGAGAACGTTAACCCGGCGGGAAAAACCCTTAAGGAGAGAAGTTACTGCAAAAACAGTGATGCCAGAATCCCGGATTTTTCCGGGAGCTTTACGTTTTTCTGTTATGAGATATTTTTTTAACGAATCCCTTCTGCTGTAATTGTAAATTCCGCACTTGAGCCTTCAGGTCGGGAGCGGTGTTTGTAAAGAACGGCACGCCTTGTACCCTCGCCTGTTTTTTCCAGCCGGATAATCGTTTTTGAGATATGCTCAAGGGAACTTCCTCCCAGCGGGCGCACTCCTCCTCCGACAACATCCGAATATACCTGATTTGTTATAAGTGCGGCAAAACCATGTTTTCGGGCAAGAGCATGTAAGAACCCTATCTGGTTAGCAAGCTCTCTCCGGCTTTTTATTCCGGTCTCGTCATCCTCCAGCTCATACCTGTAATACGAAGTTGCGGAGTCCAGGACTACGAGCCCGACATTTTCGCCTGCTATCCTTTCGACCTCTCTTACGGATGAATATTGCTCTTCGAAGCTGAGAGGCTCATAGATAATTATGCTCCTGGCTATTTCCTTTGCATTTTCTCCTGCGATCTGCTTGAAACGAACAGGAGAAAGCCCTTCAGTATCGATGAAAATGACTTTCTGTCCCTGCTTTACACATTCCACTGCAAGCTGGATACAAATATTTGTTTTTCCGGTTCCTGCTGCTCCGAAAACCTGGGTTACGATTCCTCTCTCGAAACCTCCCCCCAGAAGCTCATCAAGGGGTTTACAACCGGAAGATAATAGTTTCTCTATGACGTGACACCTCTTTTTACACTTGAGAGAGGTATGAAAGACCAATGATATAATGTTTTTTTTGTAATTTTTTGTCATTTTCTGAAAAGAGAGCTCCAGAGTATGAAAAAAGTAAAAAGAAGCAGAAAGAAATGAAAGAGAAAAATAGAAGAGAAATACGAAGTCATTTATCAATATATTATAATGTATTCAGGGAATAAAACCAGGTATTTGCTCTCCTTACCTGCAAGCATTAAAGTGCCTTTCAGGTTAGATAAAGTCTTCTACACGTGAAAATATTCTCATAAATTAAGCATTTTTTAAAAAACAGATTCGACTAGATTTGTTATCAGATTTGATAACAAACCTGTGTCTTTGTATACAAAGTGAGACGGTTATTGTATCCAGAGATGGGTTGAAAAACCGTTATAAGTAAGATCGGGCATTTAGAATAATTACCTGGAAATAAAGATTAACTTTACTCAGTAGAGTAAAAAATGATATCTAAAGGGGCACTCTTTAGAAACTGCATGCCCTGTTCCGATATTGCTGACTGGTCTGGAAGGGTTATTATACAATTAGTGGGTTGGCTAAGGAATGGTACCCGTGCAGGGTTTTGTTTTGTTGCTTTGATGCGCTCTGCGCCAGCACAATCCTCCTCTGCACACCAGAAATAAAAGTGTAATGTAAGAAAGATGCATGCCAGAGGCATGTTAAATATTAAGCAAAAATAAGAAAATTGTACCATAAAATAAGTAGGGGCGCAAAGTATGGCAAAAGTAATAGTTTACACAACAGAACGTTGTCCTAAATGCAATAAATTGAAGAAATTTCTGGAAGCAAATGCAGTACCTTTCGAAGTAGCAGATATGTCTACACCTGAGGCACTGACCGAGCTGCGTTTCAACGGGGTCTTTACAGTGACAGCGCCTGTTTTACAGATTAATAATGACACTTTCCTGACTCATGACGAGCTCTTCCGTGGAGACGAAGTGGACTCGGAAAAACTCCTTGGAATTGTATAACAGGTATCTGAAAATTTAAAAACAAATAAAAACTTTGCAGATTCCATCCTATCATTAACCGATTACCGAAGATGAGAAAATGACAGGCGAGATTTTCTTAACCGATGACGAATTGTCTGACAGCCAGCCAGTGCGAAAGGCACTTACCGGGCTTTCTATCTCTTCCCTCCCTAAAAATGACAAGTTATCTGACAACCAGCCCGTGCAGAAGACACTTGATGGGCTGTCTGTCTCTCCCCTCCCCAAAGTCAGGACAACAGAAGGTTTCATTCTCAACTGGGACAGGAATATCATTGTAAGCCAGCTTCTGAAAGAAACAAAATTGAGCGAGATCTTTTACAGCAAGCCCGCAATCACAAAAGAAGAAGCCATTGACATTGCAAAAGAAGCTGAAAAAATCATCCGAAAAATGAATATCAAGTTCCTATCAGGCCCTCTTATACGGGAAATAGTAAACAATATTCTGCTTGACAGGGGGCATGTGGAATGGAGAAACATTATGACAAGAGTCGGGGCATCCGTCTACGATGCTTATGAAATCGACTCAGGATACGGCTTCGGGGCAAACGACAATGCAAACCAGCTGAACAATGCCGAGACGTCCCACAAGAGAAAAGCCGACAAAATGTCCAAAGAGCAAAACCTCCTCCTGATGCCAAAAGAGCTTTCAGACCTGCACTTAAACGGCGACTTCCATATCCATGACCTTGAATACATGGGCACAAGGCCTTTCTGCCAGGACTGGGACCTTCGATACTTCTTCTACTATGGGCTCATGCCTGATGGAGTGGGCACACAGTCAAGTGTTGCAAAACCCGCAAAGAATGCAGAGGTAGCTTTCCTTCATGCTGTTAAGGCAATGGGCTCAGCTCAGACTAACTTTGCAGGCGGGCAGGGATTTTACAATTTCCTGACTTTTATTGCACCCTATCTGGAAGGCAAATCCGGGAATGAGATCAAACAGCTTATGCAGATGTTCGTTTATGAAATGATGCAGATGATGTGTGCAAGAGGCGGACAGACTGTTTTCTCCTCAGTCCAGCTTTCCCCCGGTGTCCCGAAGCTCTGGAAAAATATCCCGGTTGTTGCCATGGGCATGGTCTGGGACGGAAAGCAGGCACCTCTCAGGACATACGGCGAATTCGAAACAGAAGTTCGCCTCGGATTTAAGGCTCTTATGGACGTTATGCTTGAAGGAGACGCCTGGGGCAAGCCTTTCAGTTTCCCCAAGCCTGAGATTTCTCTCGAACCCGACTTCATGGAAGAAGACGAAGATTTCAACAGGGCTCACCCCGAACTTCCGACTTATAAAGAACTTTACAGGCTGACCTTTGAACTGGCTGCCAAATTCGGGACCCCTTACTTTGATAACCAGCTTCCCGAGTACAGAGGCGCAGGAGAAGGAATTTCATGTTACCAGTGCTGTGCTTACCAGTTCTCTGCAAACCCCACAGATGATAAAGAATTTGATGACAAACTGCACTTCAGGGATGGAAAGCACTTTTCAATGGGCTCGTGGATGGTCCTGTCTTTAAACTGCCCGAGGGCCGCATACAGGGCTGAATATGATGATGAGAAGCTGTTCACAGAACTCAAGAATCTGATGAACAGAGGTGTGGAAGTCTTCAAAATCAAGAGAAAATGGATGAACAGCCTGATAAAGAAAAACAGAATTCCCTTTGCAGCTCAGTGCCCCAAAGACCCGAATACCGGGGAAAAAGGAGCAATGGCTGTGGACTTTGACAGCCTTGTATATACAATAGGGGTTGTGGGAATCAATGAGATGGTCCAGTACCATACAGGCTACCAGATACATGAGTCTCCTGTTGCGTACAAGCTTGCTATCAGGGCTATGTTCGAAATGAAGATGCATGCCCAGAAGCTTTCGAAAGAAAATAGCATGGAAATTGCCCTTGCAAGGACTCCGGCAGAAACTACAGCCCAGCGCTTTGCAGTGTCTGACCTCCTGCACAGGGAATATGCTGATAAAGCAAAGCTCACGATTAAAGGCGACCTGAAAACCGCAATGAAGGAGTTTAACGAGACTCGCGACCTGCCGATTTACTATACCAATGGTACCCATATACCGCCAGGGGCTGATGTCTCCCTGCCTGAAAGGATAAAGTATGAGCATACTTTCTTCCCGATAGTTGACGGAGGAAATATTATGCATATCTGGCTTGGAGAGGGAAAGCCCGATCCCGACGGTCTGCAGGAGCTTGCCATGCATATAGCAAAGAACACACAAACAGGTTACTTTGCCTTCACAAGGGACATGACCGTGTGCACTGATGAAGGGTATGTAGCAGCCGGTCTGCTGGACAGATGCCCTAAATGCGGGTCCGAAAATGTTCAGCACCTCTCAAGGATTACTGGATACCTCCAGTCCGTAGAAGGCTGGAACAGGGGCAAACGCCAGGAACTCAGGGACAGGAAAAGATACGGTACAAGGGAGCTCAGATGAGTTCCCCTAGCTCTTTTTTACACAAATAAGCTGGAATATAAAAATGGGAACTGCTATGAGAGTAAATTACGCAGGTGTCGTCCCTCTTTCAACCCTTGACTGGACAGGAAAGTCTGCATTCACTATCTTTTTCCGAGGATGCCCTCTACGCTGCCCTTATTGCCAGAACCATCCGTATCTTGAGGGGACCGGGCTTGTAGAACTTGAATTTGTGGAAGAAAAAATTAAAAGCTCGAAGCCTTTTGTAAGCGCGGTTGTTTTTTCGGGAGGGGAACCTCTTATGCAGGCAGGTATCGTGGACCTTGCTGAGTTTGCAAAGAATCTCGGGCTTTCCGTGGGGATTCACACAAACGGCTGCTACCCTGAAAGGGCAGCCGAAATGATCGAAAGAAAACTTGTTGATAAGTTTTTTATTGATGTAAAAGCTCCTCTCGACGATCCCGAGCTCTATGGAAAGGTTGCAGGATATGAAAGTGGAGAAACGAACATTTCCCCTTCAAGGACGCCTGAGAAGATTACTGCAGCCGTCGCAAAAACTATTAAGACTGCAGATGCCAGCGGGCTGGAGTTTGAACTCAGAACAACCGTCTTCAGAGACTTTATAGGAGGCGAAGAGGAAATTTCCCGAATTGTGACCTGGATCTCGGAAAACGTGAAAAATAAAGACGTTACCTATGTTTTGCAGCAGGGTATCCCGGAACATAGCCTTCAGGAAAATCTAAGAGATATCAGAGTTCTGGGAAGGGAAGAACTTTTTGAGCTTGGAAAAATAGCAAAGAGCCACCTGAAAAAAGTAAGAATAAGAACAAAAGAAGAAGGCGAAGAAGTTGTTTGATTTGTCGAAACCATCAAGCAGTTTTATTCAGGCTATTATTAAACAACATTCCGGGCCAAACCATCAGATTTATAACGATAACTGGCTACTTTAGCAAAATTTACTGAATAATTTTACAAAATTTACCCGAAATTGACTACTTTTGGAGAGTTTACCGGTAATTGACTACTTTAGCAGAGTTTACCGGAAATTGATTGCTTTAGCAGAATTTACTATTGAATCCTGCCGAAAAGATAACACCGGCATTTTTATTAGCATTCTGCTGGCACTTTTTAATTATTTAGTTTCATTTTCAGGAATTTGTTTAAAAATGATAAATTTTATCTTTTGTACAGTTTTATTACACTTTTTTGAATTTATTTAAAAATGATCAATTTTATCTTTTGTACAGTTTTATTACACTTTTTTTACAGGAAAAATTGTCCAGGAAGAAAGTCAGGAAAAACAGGTTATAGGTTCAAATTGATTTGAAGTTTACAAAAGTCTTATACATGTGGAAAATAAAAAGAAATTGATTCAACCCCTGTAAACCCCTGCTTATATCCGGGTTCCGAAGAGAGAAAAGACTGATATCCTGGAGCGTTTTCCAGAGTACATTCATTAATATTCTTGCTGTGTATCCGATATGTTCTTGCTGTATATCCGATAGATATCGAAAAGTCCTTTACAGTTGCCACAAAATTTTTGTGTAACTTTCAGGGTTACAAAAATTAAATAAAGGAGATTGACTCAGTCAATCTTAGCCCAAAAAAGGGAAAACATCTACAAAAAAGAAATAGGAAGTAATCGCTTCTAAAAAATGACCATGAAAGAAACAAAAGTGTCTTCAATCGGAGAGCGTGCTTTAATCTCGCGCTTATCTGAGATTTTCAATGCCCCTGATGGAGAGGAAAGAAGACAGGAAGAAGTCCTGATAGGTGCCGGTTCTGATGACTGTGCTGTCCTTGACCTGAAAGGTGAAGACTACCTGGTTGTTACGACTGATATGCTTCACATGACCACAGATTTTCCTGAAGGGATGACCCCCTGGCAGATGGGCTGGATGTCTGCAGCCGTAAACCTGAGCGATATAGCTGCCATGGGTGCAGAGCCCACAGGGCTGCTAATGGCAATAGGCATGCCTTCGGATACCGAAATCGCTTTTGTCGAAGAGCTTGCAAAAGGAATACAGGCATGTGCCGCGTTCTGCGGGACTTCTGTTATAGGAGGCGACCTTGATACCCATGCCGAGCTGACAATTACAGGGACAGCCCTGGGAAGAGTTAAAAAAAGTCAGCTCCTCCTTCGAAAAGGGGCAAAACCCGGAGACCTTGTCTGTGTTACGGGATATGCAGGATCAGCCGGAGCTGCCCTTAAAGCGGTCCAGTTAAAAAAACCGGTGAGTAAAAACGTCCTGAAAGCTCTTTTTGAACCGATCCCACGTACAAGGGAAGCTAAACAGCTTGCTGAGTCGGGTGCGGTCACGTCCATGATGGACACGAGTGACGGACTTGCTATGTCTCTTTACGACCTTTCCAGGCAGAGTAAAACAGGATTTAAAATCCGGGAAAATGCCCTTCCAATTCTCCCGGAAGTCAGGAAGTTTGCCTCAGGTCCAGAAGAACTTCTGGAATTTGCACTTTATACAGGCGGAGACTTCGAACTTATTTTTACAATTGATCCGGAACGCCTAAAAAAAGTACAAAATATATGTAACTTGACTATCATAGGAGAATGCACAGAGTATGAAACTGGTATCATGCTTGAATCCCCGGAATGCAGGCTGACAGCTATAAAACAGCTGGGATACCAGCAGCTAAAAGCCGAAACGGCTGATTAGCTTTCCTGAATAACTGACGTTAATCCCCCATATATTAAAAGCCTGAAATGAAAGAAAAAATTAAGAAATAAAGACTGGAAGGCTTATACTACCATAAAAATAGACAGAACTTCAGGCTGAATTGACTGATTAATAATTATATAATTTATGCACAAGGTTCAGAAGGATAGAATATGAAAAAAGATGGTCTACAAATATTTACAGCAATTCTGGTGCTGGGACTATTATTCTGTGGGACTGCAGGCGCAGTTCCGATTGTAATAGGAGAGATTACCCCCTCACAGAATTCTACTGTTACAGGGACGGTGGGAGCAACTCAAACATTCACCATTCCTTTAAACGAAACAGCCAGCGTTATATGGACTGAAAATGGCACGTCCACAACAATACCCACTGGTGACGGCAACATCGCAACTCTCAATCATGTTATCCAGACTGGCTCGTACCCGGTGACAGCTTCCATAGACGGTGCAGGGCAAATATCATCCTGGAATGTTGAAAGTACACCAGGAGTACCGGTTATCACTTTATCTAACCCTTCGTCGTCAAGTGTCAGCGGTAATGTAGGAGAATCAAGAACATTCACTGCGACTGTAGAGCCGGCAGCCGATATGTCATGGTACCTTAATGGAAATTTCCTTTACACAAATGCGTCTGTTGTTGAGTCTTCATATACAAACAGTTCTGCAGTAGCAGGCACATACACACTTGAAGTAAGAGCACAGAACTCTAATGGAGCTGCAGAACCAAAATCCTGGACATGGACAGTAGGTTCTTCAACAAATGGGATTCCTGTAGAGGTCAATCCTGCAGAAGGAAAAGTTGAAGTATCACAGGGAGAGACCAGGAATTTCTATGTTAATTCCACAAACAGCCAGAACATAAAAGTGGAATGGTTTGTCAATGATGAAACATCGTCCAGGAAAACTCAAGACGGTGTGACCTCATCGCTATATGAATTCAAGGAGAGCAATTCAGGTTCTTATACGCTTAAAGCAGTAGTCACTGATCCCAGCGGCAATTATGATGCAGTGACAAAGACATGGAACGTAACAGTCCAGTCCAAATATTATTCAAGCGGGAACAGGATCTGGGATGAAGGCCTTGGGTTATCCAGAACATATACCTGGAATGCCCAGAGTTATTCGGGCTTCTATTACGACCTTGATTCCGGAGTGTCTTCTGAAGAGATGACCATCAAGGATATAGGCAGAAATATAGATTCCGGAAACATCGAGTACATTACAAGGCCTACTGAAACCGACTTTGAGTACAAAGGCTGGGGTTCATACCAGATAATAGGGTTCATGGCAGAGAAATACTTTGCAGGCTACAATGATAACACTACAATTGAAAGTGTGGACGATGTAAGCCTGATATCAGATGGTGTACTTGCCAAGATCCTGATTGACAGCGATGACAAAGCGTCCGCATATTCAGGAGATTCCTTTGAACTTGAAGATGGATATGCACTGAACATTGTTGAAGTCGATGTTAATGGTAATAGTGTCTGGGTCCAGCTTGAAAAGGATGGAGATGTGGTAGATGACAATTTCATTTCCTCCGGTCAGGACTATGTTTATGAAACCGAAGTCGGAGAGGCAGAAGACGTACCAATAATCATAATCCATTTCGGCACGGTTTTCGCAGGCACAGAGACCTCTGCTGTCTTCATACAGGGTATCTTCCAGGTATCTGACACTTATGTGGAGCTTGCAAGTGGAGATTCCTTCGGGGAAATGGAAGTTACCTCCCTCAGCAGCAATGAAATAAAAATGAAAAATGAGGACGATATAAGCCTTGACAAAGGTGACACAATCGACCTTATGGGCAAGATACAGATTCAGGTAGCTGACGACAGCACATTGCGCTTTGCCCCAATACTTGACACCTCTGAAGAAGGAATTTATGAACTGCGCGGGACTGTTTATGATAAGGATGTCGATGGAGACTCCCTTCCAACCTGGACACCCCTTAACTTTGAAGGCTTTTACTACAGCATAGATGAGGGAATAGGAACCGAACAGCTGGAAATTAAAGAGTTGAAGGACAGGACCATTCCAGACGGAGCACTGGTCTACACATCCAGACCTCAGCCCGTTCAATTTGAACACAAATCCTGGGGCAATTTCACAGTTGTAGGTTTCATGGCAAAGAAATACTTTGCAGGATACCCCGAGGGTGCCGTTGGAGGTAAAATTGACGACGTGAGCCTTCTTTCGGACAGTGTCCTTTCAGAAGTCCTTACAGACAGCGATGATAAACGGTCCATGTACTCAGGAGACTCCTTTGAACTTGAAGAAGGCTATTCACTGAACATCCTGGAAGTGGACATTAATGGAAATAGCGTCTGGGTCCAGCTTGAAAAGGATGGAGATGTAGTAGATGACGATTTCATCACTTCAGGAGCTGACTACGTCTACGAAACTGAACTGGGAGAAGCAGAAGATATACCCGTAATCATTGTCCATTTCGGCACGGTTTTTGCAGGCACAGAGACCTCTGCTGTCTTCATAGAGGGAATCTTCCAGATCTCGGATGAGTACATCGAAATTAACAGTGGAGACACCTTCGATGAGATGGAGATCACCAGTGTCTCGTCAGACAGCATCACAATGAAGAATGAAGATAGCATCGGGCTTGGTGAAGACGAAACAGTCGATGTTATGGGTGATGTCAAGTTCAAGACAGCTGACGACAAAACTCTCAGGTTCTACCCCTTCGTTGAGGTTGAGACTGAAAGTAACTCCAGCAGAGAACTTAAGATCAACCTGCCTGGTGAAGTCATAATAGGCGATACCATCAATATCGAAGTAACTGCAGCTGATAATCCAATTGAAGGCATTACAGTAAAGGTCAATACAACCAGCCTGGGCAAGACAAATGCAGATGGAATTGTCGAGTACACAGCTGAAGAAGAAGGAACCTTCAAGATCACCGCAGAGAAAGATGGGTATACTACAGCAAACAAGAACATGAAAGTTATTCCTCCGAAAGAGAAAATGAGCCTCAATATTACTCCTGAAACGGTATATGTGGGAGACACAATCACAATAGAGGCCTTAAAGACAGTAGGAGGAAACCCGATTGAGAATGTAAATATCTCTATAGACGGCACTGCTGCTGGAAAGACCGGCTCTGACGGAAAGTTCACATATGCCACAGAAGAAGTCGGTAAAATCAAGATAAGTGCTACCGCAGAGGGCTTCCTTGAAAAAAGCGTTGATGTTGACGTAAAAGACTATGAAGCTATCTTCAAGTTCTCCAACCTGGTAGTTGACCCGATAGAGGTCAGAGCCGGAAAGGAGGCAAAGATAACTGTTGACGCCACAAACGAGGGTAATGCTGCAGGGGAATATAATGTGGAATTGTTTGTTAACGACACCTCGGTTGATTCCCAGCAGATTGCTCTTGATGTGGGAGAAAGCATAACATTAACCTTCGAACACAGCGAAGAAACTCCAGGCGAGTATAGCGTAAAAATAGCGGATCAGGAAACTACCTATACGGTAAAAGAAAAGTCTTCTGCTCTGCTTTACGTCCTGCTAGGTATTATCCTGCTACTGGTCGGCGGGATAGCATACATGTTTACCAAGGGAGGCTGGACTGTGGCAACTCTCCAGGCCAAGGTAGACGAACTCGTTAAATCAGCAAACCTGAAAAAATGAAACGATAAAAAGCAGAGAAAAGTCCAGATAAAAAAAAGTTTAAATTTCCCGCGTTAAATAAAAACGCGGGTTTCTTTTCTATTTTTAAAAGCACTGTTTAAAATCGCTCTTTTTATTCCATTTTCTTGAGCGCGCGCTCAATAGCATCTATCAGACTGTTCTTCGGAGCTATGGTTGTAACCGGGATGTTAAGGATTTTTTCCACTGTAGGACCTACGATAGGAGCGCAGACCAGGGCTTTTGCCCCGTCCCTTTCGGCATTTACAGCAGAGATAATTGCATCTTCCATAGATGTTGCCGAGTATTCCCTGATGGTGACAAGCCTGCCACCGATCTTTTTCTTTGTTTCCACGATATTGTCAAGTACGGATCTGGCTGCAATTACAGCGATAAATTCTCCACTATCTGATTCCTTAATATCACGGATAGTTTTTACAATCTGACGAAGGGTTTTTATGTTAGGGTCCCGGTTACCCGATAGGATCTTATAGAGGGTGCTCGGGGGGATGTTCGCCTTTTTCGCAAAATCCACTGCAGTCAGGTTAAGGTCTTCCTTAATAACAGCGGAAAGTGTTTTCTGAAACACTTCGTCGGACTCAAATGCGGATTTGATGACCTTGTCTGCAACATTCATTAAATTCAACCTCTGATCCTGTAAAAGATTTTGACAAATATTGAGAATTTACGTTTTACAGGAGTTTTTATTCCTAAATGAGAAATATATCCAGAAGTATTAATACATTTGGGTTATAATAGAAACGCATTTGAGAAAGTATATATAGCAAATTTCAGACAATATTAACACGTAAGAGGTTAATCTCTATTTTCACGGTGATTCTTCTTTCAATGAGAAAATGAAAGGATGGGAGGGGGATGGCTTTTTGAATAAATGTAAAAAAAGCCAGCAAAAAGGGAGTGAAAAATCTGCAAGATTTTCCTGAAGAGAACCCTATCCCAGTAGATCTTATTTAGCAGGTAGATCTATAGTGTAAGAAGAGGCAATTATTGAGGTGAAGTTTTGAGAAAATCAAGCATACTTATACTTGCTTTACTGCTGATCGCATCTATCTTCGTATCTGGCTGTGCTGATAATGAAGATGAAATTACTGAACTGAACATCGGCTACCAGCCGAGTACGCATCAGATTGCATATATGACTGCCTATGAGAAAGGGTGGTGGCAGGAAGATCTTGCACCTTACGGGATCACAAAAATAAATGAATATCAGTTTCCTACAGGCGCTCCGGAAATGCAGGCTATGATGGCTGGAAACCTGGATGTAGCTTATGTTGGAGCAGCCCCTGCTATTACAGCCCTCAGCCAGGGTCTCGATGCAAAGATTGTTGCACCTGTACAGATAAATGGTTCAAGCATTGTTCTCAGGCCTGAGCACGAGTATGAAAGCCCTGAAGACCTGAAAGGGCTCAGTATTGCTACCTTCCCGCCAGGAACAATCCAGGACACCCTGATCAGAGACTGGCTTAAGGATAACGGGCTTAATCCTGAGACAGATGTAAAAATTCTTGGGATGGCTCCGGGAGATGCTGTCACCGCTATTTCAGCCAAACAGGTCGATGCTGTCTTCCTGCCACATCCCTCACCTTCTGTAATCGAAGCTGAAGGCAATGGGCGTACGGTTGTACAATCTGGAGAGATGAGTCCGAACCATGCCTGCTGTGTGCTTCTTATTAGCGGAAAACTTATCAGAGATCACCCTGATGTCGTGGAACAGATTGTAAAGACCCACATTAAGGCAACCGAATATAATCAAGAAAATCAGGATGAAGCTGCCCAGATCTACTCAAACAAAACCACAGAGAATGTAGAAGTTATAAAGAAATCTCTTGAGGAATGGGATGGAGCCTGGATAACAGACCCTGAACTGATTAAAAATTCAACTGTCGAATATGCAAATATCCAGTATGAACTTAATTACACCCAGAAGCCTCTGACAGAAGAAGAAATATTTGACACAAGTTTCTACGAAAAAGCAGAAAATGAAGAATAAAAGAAGAAATAGAACAGATAAAGTGAAAAGTAAAAGGAACAATTAAATAAATTATTGAATATGTTAAGCTGCCCCAAATATAAAAGGGGCAGTTTTGAACTTTAACCATCCTGAAAACAGAAAACTGCCGGAAAGATAAAAAACTAAGAATCCTTTTAATAAGACATGAAAATTAATTTCATAAAAACAATCGAAGAAAAAGGCATTGAAGCATTATCTCTTGTAATCGCGGTTGCCATATGGCAGCTTGTAGCGGATAGAATTGTACAGAACAAACTGCTTCTGCCAAGTTTTTATGATGTGGTAAACTCTTTTACCGTGATTGTTAAAAATGGACTAATTTATACGGATACCCTGACAAGTTTACTCCATTTCTCAATTGGTATTGCAGCTGCTTTTATACTTGGTATTCCTCTTGGAATAATCATGGGGTGGTTTAAAACGGCAAACAGGGCAATCGACCCTATAATAGAAATCCTGCGTCCGATCCCTCCTCTTGCCTGGATCCCTTTTGCAATAGTATGGTTCGGGCTCACACATCAGGCAGCAGGTTTCGTTGTGTTTGCAGGGATGATCTTCCCAATAATTATTAATACCTACACTGGTTTTAAGAACGTTCCACGAGTCTATATTGAGGCAGCAAAGGTTCTTGGCTGTACACGTAATATAGACCTCATCCGCTATATTGCGATCCCTTCAGCTATGCCTTCGATTGCTGCAGGGATAAGGATTGCAATGGGTGTAGGCTGGATGTGCCTTGTAGCAGCAGAGATGTTTGGAGTAAGCAATAGAGGGCTTGGTTACCAGATATGGCACAATTATTACCTGCACAGAATGGATTTCGTGCTTGTATATATGCTCCTGCTGGGGTTCATAGGTCTTTTCATAGACCGTTTCTTCAGATACTATGTAGATGAAAAGCTTCTCAGATGGAAGTCAGGGACTGTGATGTAAAAATGGGTAGAGTAAGTGTAAAAAACGTTTCACGCATCTTCACCAAAAAAGAAGATGGGTCCGGAACCGAAGCTCTGCATAATATAAGTTTTGATGTGCAGGATGGAGAGTTTATCTGCCTCCTCGGGCCTTCAGGCTGCGGGAAGACAACACTGCTTAGAATAACTGCAGGTCTTGAGACCCTTACCTCAGGAGAAATCACACTCAATGGAGTTCCCATAACAGGTCCTGACCCAAAAAGAGGTATGGTTTTCCAGCAATACTCTCTGTTTCCCTGGAGAACCGTTATAGACAATATTACTTTTGGTCTGGAAATGCAGGGAATTGATAAGACCAGAGCTCGAAAACAGGTTGAAAAATACCTGGAACTTGTAGGCCTGGAGCAGTTTAAAAACAGCTATCCTCATGAGCTGTCAGGAGGCATGCAGCAGAGAGCTGCCATTGCAAGAGCCCTTGCTAACGAGCCTGAGGTGCTCCTCATGGACGAACCCTTTGGAGCTCTTGACGCTCAGACCCGGAACGTACTTCAGGACGAGCTCCTGAAGATATGGGAACAAAAACATGTAACATTCCTTTTTGTAACTCACAGCGTGGACGAAGCTGTAGTCCTCTCTGACAGAATAATAGTTATGACTTCAAGGCCGGGAAGGATAAAGGAAATCGTAAAAGTGGAAATACCCCGCCCTAGAAGCCGAACCAGTCCGGAAGTAAACCGCCTGAGGGATCACATCCTCAAACTTCTGGAAGAAGAAAGGTTTACCAGGTAAGTTACTGGAAAAAATGAAAAACGAGTTTTGAACGAGCCGAAAATTATTTTTCGGCCCTAATAATTACTTTTGTTAACGGCTCCACTCTTTTTACAGCAACTTTTCCAACAAGCTCAAGAGTTCCTCCCGCTTTTACTGAACCAAGAGAACAGCCAGGCCTCACACGAATATCTCCTCCACAGACTGCAATATTTATCCTTGCCCTGTCAAGAAGAACAAGTTCGGATACTGTTTCTATATTACCCAGAACTTTTGCTGCTGCACAGATAATGGCACTTCCAGCTTTCACGTTGCCCTGAACAATAGAACCTTTCCCGAGTTCAAGTCTGCCTGATACGGTGAGATTTTTCCAGAACTTTACTTCCGGTCCGACAATAACGTTGCCGTCCAGTGTAAGGTCTTCTTCCAGAAAAGCCCTTTTTTCAATCACGTAAGTGTTGGACCGGGGGTGGTACTTAATAAAGCGCGTCATTGGAAATTACTCCGGGTTACTGTCCCCAGCTATCGATTGAAGAAAGCCGTAAACAATTTGCTTTTATGGCTATGTAAAAACTTTGCCAATTGGATTTCAAAGTATGATTGAACATCTATTATATAATATCATCGTATGTTCACTAACAGAAGCCTCAATAAGAAACCGGCAAAATAATAGTGTACGGACTAAGAAAAATCAAATTGAAAAAAAAGACCGGCTAGAAAAAGTGATTCCGCGATACTCAAAGCCGGAAATTAGTGTGATTTTGAAATTAAGAGTAAAAAAGACTGAAAAATTATAAGTAAATATTTTTCAGCCTGCTTTCTTTTTTAAATTGTCCTGTTTATTCAACAAGGCTGGCAAAACCGTATTTGGGGAGTACCCTTTCGATTTTGATCCTTACTTCGTCGCCTACTTTGGTGCCCGGGACAAAGATTACAAAACCCTCTATGCGGGCAATGCCGTCTCCCTGGCGAGCGAGGTCCTGAATTGTAACGTCGTAAACTTCGCCTTCTTCAACAGGAACAGAGCCACTTTCTTCTCTGAACATGAAAACCATTCCTTTAATCAGGTTAAAACTTGGTATAACCAGGTGTTTTCTCAACCCAAACTTACTCGACAACGCTTGCAAATGCAAACTTGGGAAGTACTCTTTCGACTTTAATGCGAACTTCATCGCCTACTTTAGTGCCCGGGACAAAGATTACAAACCCTTCTATGCGAGCAATGCCATCTCCCTGGCGAGCAATATCCTGAATTGTAACATCGTAGACTTCGCCCTCTTCGACAGGGACTGAGCGACTTTCTTCTCTGAACATGAAAACCATTCCTTTAATTTACTTTAGTTAAATCTTTAGTGTTAATTTAATACCCCTTATTGAGTTACTCGACAACACTTGCAAATGCAAACTTGGGAAGAACTCTTTCGACCTTAATCTGGACTTCGTCACCAACACTGGTGTTAGGGACAAAGACTACAAAACCCTCAATACGAGCAATGCCGTCTCCCTGACGGGCGATGTCCTGAATTGTAACATCGTAAACTTCACCCTCTTCGACAGGGACCGGGCGACTTTCTTCTCTGAACATGAAAACCATTCCTTTAATTTACTAACAAAATTTAAAATACTGCGTAATTATTCTCTCAACCCAAACTTACTCAACAACGCTTGCAAATGCAAATTTCGGAAGTACCCTTTCGACTTTAATCTGGACTTCGTCGCCTACACTGGTATTCGGGACAAAAACCACAAAGCCTTCGATACGGGCAATGCCGTCTCCCTGGCGAGCAATATCCTGAATAGTTACGTCGTAAGTTTCACCCTCTTCAACGGGCACAGAAATACGTTCATCTCTAAACATTAGATTCATTCCTTTGACTTCTATTAATCAGCTTATTAAAGCTCCATGGACAGAACAGAAAAGAGTAAAAACAGTACTTTACAGGCCAAACTTGAAGAACCAAATTCAGGAAGTACACATTCTACTTAATCTATTACAGTGACTAAGCCCCAATAGAGCTTCGGATAAGTCAATTAATTGGTCATACTCATATTCGCTTGTATATAACGTTTTGCTTTAATTCATCAAAAAAAGAAAAATAGAGAAGTTAGGAAACTACCCCGAATCTGATTTCCGGAGTTCAGGAATCTTACTTCAAAAACAGGATAAGTAATGAGAAATTATTAATAATTAATATAAAAAATAAAACTAATCTGAATAAAATTGTATATTACAATAAAAAATGATTCCTTAACATAAAAGTAAAATTTTCTTGAGATTCTGATGAATACAGAAAAAAATCCTGATTTCTGGTTATGAAGAAATATGGAAATTGCCTGCATAGGCGCAATCTATAAATATTTGAAAATACATTCTGAGAGTCGCTCATTAAATGAGAACAATAATGCGTGGGCCCGTAGCTTAGTCAGGCAGAGCGATGGACTCTTAATCCATAGGCCGGGGGTTCAAATCCCTTCGGGCCCGCTGATCTCAAACTTTTTCTGGCAATTTTTATCTTTATACCTCTTTTCTATGCTTTCTTTTAATGCTCGATTATTTCCACTTTCGGTGAATTTCCACTATTCGATGAATTCTTACTTTTCGATCACCTGAGAGATAAACCTGAAATGAAGGAAGAGTTATCAATCAGGAAAGATAAAAACGCACATGATATTCTTCGAATAACATGCCCATAAAATGAAAGTACTTGAAAGCACTTTCATGCCAAATTAAAAATAAAAAGAAGAAAAGATGGAGTGCAACCCTGATGCCAAAAGTAAGCGTGGAGATCCCTCAGGAACTCCTTGATGACCTTAACAAGCACGTAGGAGACAACAAGAAGTTTGTAAGTCAATCGGATGCTATCCGAACCTCTATTCGTAAAATGCTTGATATGATGGACGAGATTGATAGGAGACATGGTAGGCTTAATGAGTGAATCCCTGGCATATGAAACTCTATCCGACAAAAAATCTTATTAAACTAAAAACTACAAAAATACCACCCCTTTATTTCTACTGTGTTCTGGGATCAGTAGACTAATTTTATGAGATTTACAGGGAGTAGCAGATTTTCTTCTGGAAAAAATGAGGGTTGACTATAATATAATCAGAGAAGTTTCTGATTTTTCGGCGGGTTATTGAAAGAAAAATCTTCAGACTTAAAAAGAAAGAGGACCTAAAAAGAAAGGTTTTCAGGGTTAAAGATTTTCCCTGAAATTTTTGATACCCTGTGCGACGTTTGAAAGCAGGATAAAAGCTATTCTCTGGTTAGGCCATGAACCCAGGCCGCAGTCAGGACCCACATATTTGATCAGACTGCCAAAACGCCTGTATGCCAGCTTCAACCTTTTTTCAATAACTTCCGGAGTTTCCAGCTGCGAAACGATTTCAGGGATATATTGCTGATCTTTCCAGATGTTGGTACAGTATTTCTCATTGAGAATTCCAGCAAGGGAAAAAATATCCGTTCTTGCAATTCCAATCCTCAGGAAAGAATCGGTGTCTTCAAGCATCTTTTTGTCAATAAGCTCAAGGTAAGAAGGAGTGCCTGCAGACTCAACGCCTATTACATTGATTGTGGTGGTCTCACAGGCATAATTGTAATAAAGAGGGGAATGAAGATGGATCTCCACGTCAGCTCCCCATTTGCTTGCAGCCTTAGAAGCTTCTGTAAGGGCGGAGATAACATCGTTTTCATCAAAGGCAAGTTCAGGATTGAGTCCTATGCTTGGCTCGTCAATTGAAACCGTTGCGATCTTAAAGTGTTTTGCAGATTTCATCGAGTTCCGGACAAACCTGTTTATGCTCTTTGCAAAAAGAGTGTATATATCCGTATACCTGGTGCCTCCGAACTCTTTCAGGTAAAGTTCGGTTGGGCCGGTCACACAGATACGGACCTTTAAGGTCTCCCCGAATTTTTCTTTATAAGCTTTTGCTACCGTCTCTATAGCCTCAAGCTCTTCAATCCTTGCGCATTCCAGTTTTACCTCAAAGGGACTGTCTGTACAGTTAGAATCCCGGATAACCTTCAGGAACTGCTCGTTCATGTCCTGATACTGGGGATAGGTAGGAACTTCTACGCCTGCATCGATTTTCTGCTGAAAAGCATCATTGATTACAGTAAAAAGTTTCTCATCTTCTGCTCTCGTTTTAAAGGCATTCTGCACCCATTCCCTGCTAACTCCTTCAGGGAGTGGATAGCTTCCTATATCATCAAAGATGATTTCTTTCATGCTCTCTAGTATACCTGTAAGAATTTATTATTATTGGAAAGACAGTAAAATTATAAAATAACAGATGAGAAATACTATGAGAATATCTTCTCAAAGGAGAACAATTCATCTGTTTATCCGTTGATTTTTTTCGAGTTGCCCCCCCTTCCGGAGTTATTCATCTACCCGGGCTGTTAATTTGCCTGAATTGTCCATTTTCCGGAGTTGTTCATTTACCTGGATTGTAACTTTCCGGAGCTATTAGAGGTCTTTCATCTCTGCATTAAATGCATTGATGCCTTTTGCCGTATTTTCAAGCAATCTGAAAGCAAGCTCCTGGTCCGGCCAGAATGCTAGCCCGCAGTCAGGACTTGCGTATTTTATACGGTCCCCAAGAATAGAGCAGGCTTTTTCAAGCCTTTTTTGTATTATATCAGGAGTTTCAAGTTCCGTGACGATTTTTTGCATATATTCTTTTTCTTTCCAGGCGTTAACTCCATAGGTCTCGTTAACCATGCCTATGAGGCTTGAAATATCAGTCCGTGAGACCCCGAGCCTTATATAAGTATTCGAATCTTCCAGAATTTTTTTGTCCATAAGGTCTATATAAGAAGGAGTTGCAGCGTATTCAAACCCCATAACGTTGATAGGGGTCTCGCAAATGAGTTTGTACTTTAAAGGAGAGTGCAGGTGGATCTCCACATCAGCCCCCTGTTTCCGCGCGTAAGTGGAAGCCAGAGTAAGGGCAGAAACAATATCTAAGTCAGAAAACTGAATTTTATCGTTCATTCCAAGGCTTGGTTCATCCAGGGCGATAACCTTAATTTTGAAGTTTTTCGCAGCTTTAAACGCCTGCTTTATGAAGTTCTCAATATTCAGAGCCATGATATGGTATGCATCTGAGAAAGCCGTTGCCCCGAAAGCCTGAAGGTAAAGGTCAGTTGGACCGGCAACACAAACTCTAACCTCCAGAGTCTTGCCTGTCCTTTCTCTGTACTGTTTTGCAACCTCATCAATTATCTCCAGCTCAAGGATTTTTGCGTTCTCTTCTTTTAAGACGTAGGGCTCATAACAGTTTTTCTCATCTCTGATAATGTCAAGAAACTGTCCTATCATATCTCTAAACTGCGGATAAGTGGGAACATGAACTCCAGCGTCTATTTTTCTCTGAAAAGCGTCACTTACCAGAGAAAAGAGTTTTTGGTCCTCAGTTCGGCTCTCGGCTGCAGCTTTCACCCATTCCCTCGTAAAACCTTCAGGTGTTGGGAGACTGCCTCCATCGATAAAAATGATCTCCTGCATATTTGTATGTAAGATTGATCGAGTATTATAAGTATTGGAATTACTCCGAATAATAAACTTAAGGAACAGATAATAAAATAAAACTTTTAAAAGAATAATATATAAAAATATTTAACAGTATAAATATAAAAATAAATTTAAAGTAACAAAGAGTATAGAGTTTAAGGGAGTTTTAAGAGCTTTGCCCGGAACAGGCATATTCGAAATTTAACATTTCGGTCTTTCTCTTAAATTGTTAAAATAATTCAGGAGCTGCAGAGAAGTTTAAAATTACCACATTGTTTAAGATGTCAGGTTTTTGGGGGGTTTGGGTTATGAAAACTGAAATAAAATTACTGAATGAGTATTATCCCTGGCAAGAAATAAAACTCAAGGGAGCCAGATGCTATCTAAAAGGAAATGTATTTCTGGAGAATGAATTTCTGAGTACGGAAAGGCTTGCTGAGTTAATATCTTCATTAATCTGTAAAGAGGAACAGGAAAAGGAAACGAGAAATTTCCTTAAGAAATTAAACGGGGTATTTGCACTTGTTGCCGAAACTAAAGATATTATTTTTTGTGTTGTTGATAAAACAAGAAGCACTCCTCTGTTTTATGTAAAAACAAAAAATAGTTTTATTGTATCAGACAGTGCCCATTATTTAAAAGATAAAATTAACCCGCATCTGAATGAGGAAAATGCTGCAGAGTTTATGGTTGCAGGTTATGTAACAGGCAATGAGACCTTATTTGATGATATAAAACAGGTAAGAAATGCAGAATTTTTAATTTATCAAAAAAATGACGGGCTTCTGAAGTCCTGTTGCTACTTCAAATTTTTACACGGGAATTATTACGAACTGCCTGAAAATGCATTGCTTGAGATTTTTGACCGGACACTTGTAAATGCTTTCTCAAGGCTTGTAAAAAGCACCAGTCAACAGGGAAAAACGCTGGTTGTTCCGCTAAGCGGCGGGCTTGATTCTCGCATCATTGTTGCAATGCTGAAGAGGCTTGGAGCTAATGATGTCATATGTGTAAGTTACGGGAGAAAAGGTTGCCGGGAGTCAGAAATAAGCAAAAATGTGGCAGAAGCTCTCGGGTATGAGTGGATTTTCGTAGAATCTACAGCAAAAAAATGGCGTGAAAATTATAATTCAAAAGAAGCGGACCTGTTCCGGATTTGGGCTGCAAACCTGACATCTCTCCCGCACATGCAGGACTTTCCTACTGTAAAAGAGTTAAAGCTCCAGGGGAAAATACCGGAAAATTCAGTATTCGTTCCCGGACATACGGGATACGGCACTTATATTCCCGATTCAGCGAGTTTCGATTTAGAAGCTTACCTGGAAGCCTCTCTGAAAAAACATTACAACCTGTGGCCATATGGACAGGAGCCCGAAAAGGTCTTCAAGCAGAGGGTAAGCAAATTAATATCAGGACTTGAAATTAAAGACAACGAAACATTTGCAAATGCACTCGAATATTTTGATTCCAATGAAAGGCAGGCAAAATTTATCCTCAATTCAGTCAGAGTTTATGAGTTTTTTGGATACGAATGGAGGATTCCATTATGCGACTCCGAATTGATTGAATTCTTTTTAAGGGTACCGATTGAATACAGGATAAACTGTAACCTCTACAAAAAATATGCCAGAAACTGCCTGTTTTCAGGAGAACTGGAGATGCTTCAAAAAATTGACTGTACCACCGATTTCCTGAACCTCAAGGCTCTGAAAAAGAGATCAATATATGAAAAGGTCCTTCATTACAGGACATTCGCTCACAGTTACTATGATCAAAAAGTGAATAACCCTGTATGGGGAAGGTACTTTGAAAATCCTCTTATTTCGAGACTTCTAATTAAAGTTTCAAGATATGAAAACGAAAATATTGATGACTACCCACTACTAAAATCAATCCTGGAATACAGAAACGAAGAAAAATATCCTCTGACAGTGAATGGAATGAGTTCCCTTGAATACCTTTCAGGCATTAAAGGAGAAACTTATGCTTCCAGGAGCAAGAAAGTTATTAAGCCAGCTGGCTCTCCGGTAAAAAGGCCTCTTTAATTAGCTGATTTTTAAATAGCTGACATGAAAAGAGGAAAACTATGGCTAAAAAACTTTAAAATAGAGATTAAGAGAATTCCTGGGATCGATGAGCTCCTGCTGGAGCATAAACATTGTATTTGATAGAAAAAATGTTCTTCTGTATAATTCGATCCCATATTCTGAAAAATTCGGTCTCTTATGTTTTCAGGAGGATTTTGCGTAATTGAATTCGAGAAGGTGAGCAGGTGCACCTCCCGGTATCGCATATTTAAAAGTTTTATTCTCCGGTTCCAGATGCAGAAAAAAAATCATATGCCTTCTGGAATTTAAAGGCTCAAGCAAAATCTGTTCTGCCCTTATACCGTAAAGCTGAGACTTATATCCGAGTGGAGATTTATATCCGAGTGGAGACTTATATCCAATCAGAGACTTCATCACGGCAAAAAATACTATTATTCAGTAAAAAAGGAAAGTAACTATTCAGGTAGCCTTAACGAGGCTACACATTTTTCCTCGTTCCGAGGAAAAATTGGATATAAAATGATTCCTTTTTAGCTTTATGAAACGTGATGAGATTCTTTCTTACTGTGCTTCAAATCCTGAAATTATTGTAGCTTACATTGAGAGTTTAGAATCTCAAGTTAAAGAACTCACTGAAAGACTTGTAGCCTTAGAATCTCGTTTAAATCAAAACAGTCGTAACAGCAGTCGACCTCCTTCTACTGATTATTTTGTCAAAGAGAAACCTAATCCCAAGAGTCTGCGTAAACCAAGCGGGAAGAAACCTGGAGGTCAGGAAGGTCATCCAGGCACGACTCTTGATATGGTTGATCATCCTGAGTAGGTAATAGAACATTCTTTGACCTGCTGCAAAGAATGCGGATCTACCCTTGAGAATGTTGAAGTTGAAGCTTATGAGAGAAGACAGGTCTTTGACATTCCTCCCGTAAATCTAATTGTTACAGAACATAAAAGTCAGATTAAAACCTGTCCTTGTTGTGGAAAGTTGAATAAAGCCGTTTTTCCCGAATCAGTGAAATATCCGGTTCAGTATGGCCCTAATATTTTAGCTTCAGCTATTTACTGTAAAAATTACCAGTTTGTTCCTTATGATAGAATTTCTGAGTTATTTGAAGACATTATGGGAATAAAAATCTGTCCGCTACGATAATTAGAGCAGAAAGAGAATGTTTCCAGAATTTAGAGGAATTTGAAAACGTTATTAGAGAGAAGTTATTAGCCTCGCCTGTAATCAATTTTGATGAAACTGGTATGAAGATTGAAGGAAAAAGACACTGGCTTCATGTAGCTTCTAATGAAAAATACACATGTTATTTTGCTCATACAAAAAGAGGAGCAGAAGCAATAGATGCTATGGGAATTCTTCCGAAGTTTAAGGGAGTAGCAGTTCATGATGGATGGAAACCTTACAACGTTTATGATTGTGATCATGCTCTGTGTAACGCTCATTTACAGAGAGAACTTACAGGAATTGAAGAGAACTATAAACAGACATGGGCTAAAGAGATGAATGAACTGCTCACTGAGATGAAGAAATACACTGATGAGTGTAAAGAGCAATTAAGAGAACCTGATTTTGAGCAAATTAAAGCATTGGAAGAAAGGTTTGATGCAATTATCATTAGAGCGCTTGAAGAAAATCCGCATTCTCTAAATCCTGAAAAACAGGGAAAACGCGGTAAAAATCCAAAAACAAAATCAAGGAATCTGCTGGATAGGTTTATAGAACACAAAGAAAAGATTCTGAGATTCCTGACAGATTTGAAAGTTCCATTTGATAATAATCAGGCAGAAAGAGATATCAGGATGATGAAACTACAGCAGAAAATATCGGGAACTTTCAGAAAAGCAATGGGAGCGCAAGCTTTCTGCAGAATTAGGGCGTACATTTCTACAGGAAAAAAGAACGGTTTACCTGTTTTAGAGGGTATTCGTGCGGCGCTCATAGGAGCGCCGTTAACTATACTCTGAGCAGTTACAAAGGAAAAAGAAAAAAATAATATAAATTGTGTAAATTCCCGCATCTGGGTACTCAATGCCTTTTCTTATACCTTGCAAGAATTTCTCTGTTTGCCTCAAAAGCTTTCTCCTCAATGTAACCCTTTTCCAGCGCCCATTCAAAAAAGGACTGGAGAACCCTTGCAGCTGTCCCGACGAATTTTTTGCCTCCTCCCACTTCAATCACATAGTCGTCAAGGAAATCATGGATCCCTTCAGAACTGATTTGTTCGGGGCTACAAACATCAAAGTAATTTCTATTTTCGAGTTCAGACGGGGTAGCACAGAGAGCCTTGTCTTCTTCTGACAGATAGTCCTCAGCATTGAGCTCAAGGAATTCTTCATAAAGAAGAATCACATCCTCACAATCCAGGAAGGCGTCAGGCTTTAAAGAGGCTTCCTGTTCGCTTAAGAATTTCCGGAAAGCTTCGTTTATTGTGATCATATTTATCTCTGCAATGCAATTTGTAGAGTAATATCAGTTCGTTATACGAGATCTTATATTTTTCTAGAAGGCGCTTTATACAAAATTCTGCTACTGCTACTATATATCTGTTTTCTAAGAAAAATCAAAATAGCGGATCATACAAATCAAGATAATAAATTAAAAATAAGAAATTAGGATACTAAGCCGGGATAATAAATTAGAAATAAGGAGTTAAGATACTGAACAAGGATGATAAATTGAAAACATAGAAAATGGAGATATTAAATCAGGTAACAAGTTAAAAATAAGAAATTAGAAAAAAAGAAAATAGAAAATAGAAAATAGAGAAAGAAGAAAAAATGTTCCTGCTTTTTCTTTTTAGATCTTTCTGTTTAGATATTTCCGTTTAGATATTTCATTTTAGATCTTTAATTTTAGATTTTTCTTTTAGATTTTTTCTTTTAGATTTTTTCTTTTAGATTTTTTTTCTTTTATCTGCTATTCTCTCTTTCGATTCCTTTCGTTTATTTTGCTTTTTTACATTGATTCAGGGGCAATAATTCCAAGAGTATCAAGAGAATTTGCAAGGACGACCCTGGCACAGTCCACAAGAGCCAGCCTTGCAGCCCTGACATTTTCATCCTCGGCTGCAATAACCGGAACGAAACGGTAGAACTGGTTGAAGGCATCGGCAAGTTCGCGGGCATAAATAGCTAGAACGTGGGGCTTGAGTTCACGAGCTCCAAGGTCGATGACGCTGTCAAACATCGCCATCTTCTTAATAAGATCGATCTCGCTGTCTTCGACAAGGAGAGAGGGGTCAATCTCTTTATCAGGATTCCAGGCTGCTTCCTCTTTTGCTTTCTCAAGGATGCTGCAGGCACGCGCATGGGAATACTGGATGTAAGGAGCTCCCTGCTTCTCAAAATCAAGAGCTTCTTTCCAGTTGAAGACTGTGGATTTTTCGGGAGAAACCCTGACTATATCGTAGCGGACCGCACCAAGTCCTACTGCTTCTGCAACCTGCTTTTTGAATTCATATGATGTTTCAGGGCGGCGGGTTTCGACCTGTTCAAAAGCAGCTCCAGTGACCCTATCAAAAAGATCGTCCGCGCTTATAAACTGCCCGCGGCGGGTGCTCATGGAGCCTTCAGGCAGAGAGACAAACTCAAAGATTACAACCTCAGGCTCTTTGACTCCGATCGCATTCAGAGTAGCCCTGAGCTGGCCGGAAATAAGCTTGTGGTCGGCTCCGAAAACATCAATTATGCGGTCTGCCTGCCCGGCTTTCCATTCGTGGTAAGCAAGGTCGCGGGTTGTGTAGAGAGAAGTGCCGTTTGAACGCTGGATAACAAGAGTCTTTTCAAACCCGTAATCCGAAAGGTCAACAACAAGAGCTCCTTTGTCCGTTTTTGTCCTGCCTGTAGCCTTGATGCGTTCAACAATATCATGGACTGCACCGGACTTAAGGAAAGTGGACTCACTTACGAACTTATCGTGAGCCACATTTAAACGGAGCAGAGTCTCCTTGATACCTGCAACAGCCAGAGAAACTGCCTTATCAAAATGCTCGATAGTCCTGACATCTCCGGCTTCCACCTTTTCCATGAGGGCATCAATTTCCTTTATATACCCAGGGTTTTTGTCCAGCTCAACATTGGCTTTAATATATACGTCAGCAATTGCGGAATCGGACTTTCTGGAGAGGTCAAGCTCAAAGCGTTCACACGCCCATGATACTACAGCAATCTGTCTGCCCATATCATTAACATAATACTGGACCTCCACGTCGTATCCTGCGCGTCTGAGGATGCGGGCAAGAGTATCCCCTATAATTGAGTTACGGATATGCCCTACATGAAGGGGACCGTTTGGGTTTGCCGAGGTGTGTTCAAGGAGAATTCTGTCCTTTGGAGCCCCGCAGCCAAACTTCTCTTTCTCTTTAAGGACAGCATTCACCGTTCCATTAAGGTAGTGCTTTCCTGCAAAGAAGTTAATATAAGGACCTGCGGCACTCACTTTTCCTATAAATGAGCCTTCAGGAATTTCAACTGCAGAAACGATGCGTGACGCCAGATCTTTTGGGTTTTGCCTGTGAATGCCCGCAAGCCTGAATGCGGCTCTGCTTGCAAGGTCAGCATGAGGAGAGGTTTCGAATTGAAGTTCGGAATCCTCAACCTCAAACCCTGCTTTTCGAATAGCTTCTTTTAAGATTGATGTAGCCTGAGCTTTGAGTTCCAGGAACAAGATTAATCACCTGTATAAATTACCTGTAAAAAACTGAAATTACTTAATAAATCCTTGTATGATAGATTTAATCTGTCAAATTGTGATCTGATCTATTATCGATTAATATTGACCTATCGATTAATATTGACCCAGGATTTGACTGGTATAATATTTTTAATTTACAACTCCTGATCCACTGATCTAAAGGACAATTGAATTAAAAAAGTATTGGGTAAAAAATTACCGGATAGGAGGAGGGGACTTTGCCCCTGAATGAGATCAGACTCCGGTATTGTATCTCAGGATTGCAGCTATGCCTCCAAAGGCGTTCATGAGCTGAGAACCTTCATCAAAGTCTGTGGATACGAAGACCACTTTTGCATTACTTTTGTCGGCAAGCTCAGAGAATTCGTCAACAATATCAGTAACATCCGTAACCTCAAGAGAAGAGCCACACTTGGGACAGTTCCCTGCTGCAGGTGCGGGTTCTCCGGGTTTCCAGCGCCTTGTCCACTTGTTTTCATATCCGCAGACACTGCATTTTGTAGTTACTCTTTCTGCACGCAGATCTTCGGAAAGCAGGAGCACGTCCACAGAATTAATCTCAAGGTTTGCCCTTACCTGAGATTCACCGTAGGCTACCTTACCCGAATCGGCGATCAGTTCCTTGAAAAAGTCTCTGACAGCATTTTTCTGGCCCATGAGTTCAAGGTCCTGAAGCTTTTCACCTGCAGCATTAACAAGCTCGGAAAGCCCGGATTCATCGGTGTATGCCGTATCAAAGAGTCCAAGGATTTTCTTCATGAGTTCATGGTGCAAAAACTCCCCTGCATGAAACTCTTCTTTTGTCGGAGAGGGACCTCCAATAAGCACACCCTTGAGGTCTTTGTGGTCAACAGCCATGAAGACTTCACTTGCAGCATCTCCTATCCTCTTGTAAAAGTCATGGATTGCGATAAGCCTGAGCTGCTGGAAACGGTGGGCACTCTGACCTCCTTTCCTCTGCTTTCCCGGAACTGTTGATGTCAGGTTGCGGAAAGGCTGGATTCTTTTTCCCACAAGAAGACCTATGGTTGCTTCCCTGCGGTCAAGAACCAGAAGTCCGTAAGTGTTCTTATCTTTAAGCATGTCCTCAAGAGGCTCAAGATAGAAAGATGAATCACAGTGATACTTATAGACAGTGATGGGGTCAGGAGGAACGATTACCTCGCTTTCCATGCTCGTCTTATTAGCTCCTATATCAACAGCACCCGTAAAGTATACTATCCCGTTCTCAGGCACTTTGTCCAAGTATCTGAGCCTTGAAAGCAGAGACTCGATTGCCCCCTGAACATTTGTCCTCGTAAGCTTGGACTTGATATTAGCAGCCTGCCCATGCTCGTCTTTTAACTGGTTTGTGACATCGAAAATTTGCTTATCAGGAGGGATATAGAGAGATATAAGCTCAGTGCTTCTTCCTTTCTTGTCCCTGAGACCCTCAAGCTTCTTTTTAAATTCGTATTTTTCATGTGCGGATTGTTCAGTCATTTTAAGAATTCCCCGATGAATAAAGAAGTATGATTCGTGATTATTGTGACTTTGTTAGCGAATTGAAACTTTAAATTGTTTCGTTAGCCAGATTAATTTAGCTTTAGTAAATCCAGTAATTGTAAATATAGTTATTAAGTAAAATATTTGCTTAGCATATCGGTTGTATACAACGGATAACTGGAGGATTTGATAAGGATAAATCACACAGTGAGTTCCTGTCTCACCCGAAATCCGGGTATAAAAACCGCCTGAAACGCGAAGAACCTGAGAGTGGAAAATACATCTTTCAGAAGCCAGCATCCAGACAAGCTGCGAAACCATTCGCTAAAGCCTGCATTTATGCTATGCAAACCTGACAGATTTCGCACCCTTTTGATCGCACTAGATATGAGACATAATCTTACTCAGACTGTATGTAATAGTTAAAAGTTTGTTTAATTTAGATTAAATTATCCCCTGACGGGATCATACCCTAATTGAAACTTAGGTTTATATTTGTTTCTATACCCCAACTTATTTTATATATTCACGAAACTATAAAAATTTTTCTGTTTTCTGATTCCCAAAAAACCAGTTTCTTGAAAGATAGAAAGAACCAGAAAACATAAAAATGGAAAGGTAGGTAATAATAGAAAAGAGAATGAAAAAAGAAGGTCAAACAGCAAGATTTTAATCCGGACAAGAAGTCTTTTTTACTGCTTCTTTTTACTGCTTCTTTTTACTGCTTCTTTTTACTGCTTCTTTTTACTACTTCTTTTTACTACTTCTTTTTACTGCTTCTTTTTACTGCTTCTTTTTACTGCTTCTTTTTACTACTTCTTTTTACTACTTCTTTTTACTACTTCTTTTTTACAGGAGATTTTCTTCCGTCCTTTGAAAGCAAAACTACCCGGCTGATTTCGGATTCGTCTGCAATTTCATATCCCAGGTGCTTTGCGAGTTCTTTTGAAAATTCAAGCACTTCTTCATGAGACGGCATGGCAGAGCGTTCAAGGCGAAGCCGTGAGAAACCAAGGTGCATATAGGCTTTAATTTCAACAAAATCCGGTGAGGCTTTTTTAATCATTTCGGCGTAACCTTCCGGATTGAATATGTTTTCACCCTTAACAAGAGTGGTTCTGATGACTGTCCGCGAGGATTTATCCTTCATGATGTCCAGGGACTCATTTATCCTGTCCCAGAGTGCAGGAGATTTTGGCTGGCAGATCCTGAGATAGGTCTCAAGGTCAGGGGCGTCAAGGCTCATGTATAATTGGGAAGGATTAACTTTTGCGAGCATCGAGGGGACAGTTCCATTTGTTACCAGAAAGGTAGTAAATCCTCTTTTTTCGTATTCCTCAATGAGTTCCGGAAGGTAAGGGTAAAATGTTGGCTCTCCGGACAGTGAGATTGCGACATTATTGGGCTGATTGCCCTCAAGCCAGCGTTCCCGGAGTGCATTTGGAGAGCCACCGAAACCCGTAATCAATTTGCGCTGGCAGGCAATGCTTTCCTCAACTATCTTTTCAGGAAAGTCCCATTCTCCGGGCGCGGGCACAGGAACCTCAGTAGGACGCCAGCAGAAAAGACAGCGCTGGTTGCACATAAGAGTTGGAGTCATCTGAAGGCATCGGTGGGACTGAACTCCGTAAAATTTCGATTTGTAGCAGAAGCCTTCGTCGTTCATGGCTTTCCGGAGCCAGAGACAGGTCTTTACAGCCGAGTGGCGGCCTGCCAGGGCATAGCCCTGCTTTTTAAGAAGGGTAGCAAAATCAGGGATATCAAAGGGAAGAGAAGTCTGCTCTTCACCTGTGTTTTCTTCCTGGACTTCAGGAAGGTTTTCCCCGAAATTTTCCTGTTCTTTCTTTTTTTCTTCAAGCGGCATTTTTCGGATATTAATTCTTTGTGGTATATATAAGGATCGGAAAATAATTTTAGAGAACTGCAGGTAGAGCACACAGATGGCAGAGCAATTAGAATTCTCAGTCCTGTCCTGATCAAAAAGATTCGGTCAACTTAATTTAATCGAATGCCAGGATCTTTACATCAAAATCTGCAAGATCCACAACTGGAACCCGAGCCGGCACTGGAACGAGATTTACACGTTTCTGGAACTCAGTTTGTGCCTGCCATGTTCCGGAATTGACCAGAAGGACATTTTTATAGCGCTGGACTCCCAGGGTATGGACGTGCCCGGTGTGAATAATATCAGGAACTGGATCAATTATAAAATAGTCTTTTTTCTCCGGGGATATGGAAACGCGGCTTCCGTATGTTGGAGCAAGATGCCTGCGCTTAAGCATTTCAAGGACTGCACCTGCAGGCTCATGATATGAAACTCCCGGAACACTTGCCACAAGATCATCAATCGACCTTCCGTGATAGATAAGTATTCGGATTCCATCAAGGTCCACAAGAGCAGGGTTGCCTACGAATGTGACATTTTCAGGAAAGTCCGCACAGATCCTCTCAGGCAGGGCAGGCTGCGGTTCTGCCTGGCGTACAGCATCATGGTTTCCGGGACTTATAATCACACGAATGTGTCTGGGAATTTCTTTAAAGTAATCGGCCGCTTTCCTGTACTGTTCATAAACATCAAGAATATCGAGTTCCATTTCCTGGTCAGGATAGATCCCAATTCCATCCACAAGGTCTCCTGCAACAACCAGATAACGGACCTGGGACGCGATCTCCCTCATCTCTTCAGAATCAGACTCTCCTTTTAAAAAATCCAGAAAATCCAGCCAGGCGTCTTCAAGAAACTGGGAACTTCCCACATGTACATCCGAAATAAGCACAACTTTTCCGTGGCTTCCTGTCCTGTGCTGTATACTGTTCGGGACATCAGGCTGAAGAATCTTTGTAGCAAGCATAAGGTTTCCGTCATTTGTAACCGAGCCTGTTACTCCGATAACCTCATCCAGAATAAGCCGCGAAGCCAGTTCGTAGAGTTCTTTATCGCTGTTCCGGATAAGGACTGAAAAAGAGCCTGTAGAGTCCTCCAGAGAAAGAATTTTGTGCCCATTATTGGTGCTGCTGATATCCGAAACAATCCCTATAATGGATAGCTCCTCATTACCGCCGTCTGATCCGCGCCTAAAACTCCTCTTCTTCAAACTTTCTATAGGGCGTGCATTCATCCTGCCCCTGAGGATTTCAGAGAGCTTGCTGTATCTATCTCTGAAGTATTGCACGAACTGCACATACTCTCCGACACAGGTTGAATGCCCGGTGATGTCGGAAAGCACTGTAATGGGGTTAAGGCCAGAAATATGCCTGACTCCTTCAGCTCTGGAACTTGAAGAAAGAGCTCCTTCATTTGAGAAAAAGGAGTCAGCTCTGGAAGCGCTTTTAAAAGCAGAAAACGATTTAGAGCCGGCCTCTCCGAAAAAAGAAGAAACCTGTTTTTCTATCCCGCCAGAAGATGGATAAACAGTACTGGCTAGAGAACCGTGGGCAGCAATATCAGAAGCAGGCTCCTGAGAAAAAGAGATGTCGGAATCTGTTACTGGATTGTTGTGAGGGATATCAAACCCTGAAACCACTTCCGTTTCAACACTCAAAGTTGATCCCTCTTCCTCGAGAGAGTCTGAAAGAGAACCAGGAGTTTTTACCTTTTCAGAATTATTTAACCTATCAGAATTTACGGGTTCTGAGGAAGGGGAGGAAATGACATCTGAAGGTTTATTTCCTGAAGACATATTTCCTGCGGACATGTTACCTGACTGTGCTCGAGAAAGTGTTAGCGAGGGAGATTCAGAAGCGTCAAAAGCCTTTTTCGAAGCTTCAAAACCTTTCAGATCGATATGTTCAGATTCAATAACAAAAATACAGTCATCAATAGTTGAAAGGACGTATTTTAGAAGGCTTTCAGGGGAAATACTTGATTTAATTAGCTCTACTGCTGAAGGGCTTATCTGATACCCTTCTTCTGTTACTGCCCTTACAATATCAATTTCATTCATAATTTCGACCTGATTACCCGACCTGGTCTCTTGACTGTCAGAATTTAATAGACCCTTACTCCATTATATCCAACAACTTGAAGTCAAAAGAATTAAGGGAAAGACCCATTTAAAATATAAAAAATAATCACATACAAAAATAATTCGATACAACCAGAATAATATTGTATAGTCCTGGTAAATTATTTTTATTCTCAATATTATCTGAGAACTTCTGTTAGTACTATAATATCGGTATATGTACATTATATGTGTAATAATGCATAGTGCATGTACAGTATATGTGCAATAATGATAGTATATGTACAGTATATTGAAGTATAATTAACATACAATTGCTAACGATCTTGATATAACCATTGATAACGTCCTAAGAATTATATTAGGTACTTTTATAATATTACATGAGGACTGTTTAAGAGTCTGCCTGCCAGTTGTCTTTTTTACATTAGAATAAATAAATGTGTGTCTTCTTTTAACTGCCTGTATTACTCTGATACTAAGTAAAATATGATACTCTCAAAGAATTATTTATACTCCAGATTCTTTATATTCCAGATTCTTTGTATTCCAGATTCTTTGTATTCCAGATTCTTTGTATTCCAGATTCTTTGTATTCCAGATTCTTTGTATTCCAGATTCTTTATATTCCAGATTTTTTTTTGTTTTCGGATTATACTAGAAACAAATTTCTGAACAACGTATCAAATCCTATGGAATTTCAGTCTATTTATTAAAAAGAAATCCATAAAAATAACACATCCAGATGATAAATTTTAATTTAATATAGGAGAAAAACAAATCATAAAAGCGAATATACTGAAAAGTCCTGGATTAAACAAAAAGTCCAGTAAAATTAAAAGCATAATAATTAGATTAATTAGACTAAATACATAATAACCTGGTTAAAAAATCTGGATATGGATTAAATACACGATGACCAGAAAATACACGATGACCAGATAGAATCTCGACATCAGATTAAACACATGTGTCAGATTAAATATCCAACAATTGGGTTAAATAAATTATAATCAATTAAATATTTAAAAATCGGATCATATGTTAATTAGATTAAATATACGATAACCGGATTCATACTAGAATATACGATAACCGGATTCATACTAGAATATACGATAACCAGATTCATACAAAACATTAAAAAATATTGGTGATCTGATTAATAAAGTGCTGAAAAGGTTACAGACCGAATGAGATATAAATATAATACAGCACCAGAAGAATAAGACAAAGGGAATAAAGGCTTACTATGAGTAAAAATAATACACAAAAAAATACCCAGGAAGAAGAAAGTTTCCTGGTTTCCTTTGGAAAGGATTTGCTGTCGGTTGCGGCTGTCCTGATAGCCTTTATGGTTCTTTCCAAACTGGCATTCGGACTCTGGACCCCTATGGTTGCAGTGGAATCGGGAAGCATGGAACCTCATATGCAGGTAGGGGACATTATTTTCATAAAAAATATTGACAGGGTCGATCTTGTTACCAATCAAGAAGGAAAAAATTCAGACTATATGACCTTCGGAGACTATGGAGATGTGATTCTCTACCGACCCTATGGGGAGGACAGCATAACTCCCATAATACATAGAGCAATGTACAGAGTGGAAGCCGGAGAGCCTATGTGGGAAGACGGTCCTGTTGCCCCATATGCGGGATACATTACCAAGGGAGATAACCCTGTAACTAACAGGCACTATGACCAGGAAGGACAGATAAGCTACTACGTGCCTGTAAAGGATGAATGGATAATTGGAGTTGCAAGATACAGGATTCCTTACCTTGGACATATCAGGCTGCTCTTTTCATGAGCCCTTTGGACCACACAACCGTCAGCAAACAGAAATTCCATAATTTATATTTTTTTCAGATTCAATAATTGATGTTTTTCCTTCATTTTCAATAATTTACATTTGAGATTTAATTGTGAAGTTTAATTGATCTATCTCCAGCATCTTTAACTTCACTTATTTTTAACTTAATTTTAAGAAGCTATCCTTCCCAGCGTCTATTTGACCTTTTCAGGATTCTTACGAAATCTTTTTGAGCTTCAGCAAATCCGGGTAGACCGTGAATATTAATCCGTAAGTATAAATGTCTCCAGAATGAAGAGAAACCTGAAATAAAAATCAAAGATAGAATATAAAAACCAGTTCAAAATCGTAAGAAACATGAAACTTAAAAAACTGAAAATTGGCAGGACAGAGCTTTCTGGAAACCTCCTTCTCGCACCTATGGCAGATGTAACAAATCTGGCTTTCAGGCTGCTTTGCAGGAGGTATGGAGCTGACCTTACATATACCGAAATGATAAATGTAGATGCTTTGCTCAATGAAAGCAGAAAGTCTTTCATTAAAGGGCTGAGCTCTGAGGAGGACAGACCTTTTGGAGTTCAACTCGTAGGAGGGTGTCCTGATAAGTTAAAAAGAGCTGCACTCTTTATTGAAGAAGAGTACAGGCCCGAGATTATTGATGTCAACATGGGCTGCCCCGCAAGATGTATTACAGGCGCTGGCTGTGGTTCTGCCCTTCTCAACTCTCCGGAACTTGTATATTCAATAATCTTGGAGCTGACAGAGTCACTTGACACTCCGGTCAGCGCAAAAATCAGACTCCTCGGAAGAGAGGAAAAAACGCTTGAAATTGCCCGCCTGATAGAAAAGGCGGGGGCATCAGCTGTGACCGTGCACGGCAGGACGGCAGCACAGATGTATTCAGGTAACTCGAATCTTGAGGGGATAAGAGCTGTCAAAAATGAACTTTCTATCCCGGTCATCGCAAACGGGGATGTAAAAGATGAAGAATCTGCAGAAAGGACGTTAGAATTAACAGGCTGCGACGGACTCATGATAGGGCGTGCAGCAATGGGCAACCCATTTATATTCAAAAAAATCAGGCACTACCTGGAAACCGGCGAAAAGCTTGGAGCAGATAAGCCTTTCAGGCAGCTTGAGGATTTTAACTCTTATATTTCACTCCTTGAAGAACACAACCTGCTTTCATCCATAAACCTGAGAATGCACGCACACTGGTTTACCAAAGGACTTCGCGGCTCGCGGCATGTCAGGGAAAAAATCAATGGTTTGGAAGATGGAAAAGCCATAACTGAACTGATAAGAAGTTTTTGCCAGGAAATATATTAAAATATCTCTTTTTTGGAGCAAAGCTTTGTTTACGGCAACAAGGAAAAAAAACGTTGTTAATCGGCAGGTTAACCTGAGAACAATAATTATAAAACACCTAAAAAATAATTTCTGATTAGAAGTATTTATAAGTAATTTTACGACTTTCACCGAAAACCTAATAATAATCTACACTATTATCCATGAACTATCAGGCACCAAACGGCGTGAAGATACAATTAAGAATATATTAAATTCAAAATACTATGATCCAATAATATGAATACTTTCAGGTTCACAATTTTGCCGCCCAGAGTTTTGATTAGCGCAAGATCACTCTGGGTGTTTATAGTGTCTGACAAAATCCGGTTAAGAATTACATAGGGGTAAGTCAACCCCCTTAAACTGACAAGTATTATATATAGAAATTAACTTCAGGTTAACTCAATTAACAATAACTCAGTTAACAGCAGTGTGCTGACAACTAAATCATAAGTATGCCAAACAGACTGCCGAGAACAGTGAAAATTTCAAACAAATGATAGAAAACCTAAATTAAACCTTAAAAACGCATTATAAAGGAGAATCCAGATGAAGGAGATCAGAATACACGGTCGAGGAGGCCAGGGTTCTGTTACTGCTGCTGAAATGCTTTCTGTTGCAGCTTTTGAAGATGGAAAGTTCAGCCAGGCCTTCCCCGCTTTTGGGGTAGAGCGAAGAGGTGCCCCTGTGCAGGCATTCACAAGAATCAGTGACAGTCCAATAAGGCTCAGAAGTCAGATTTACGCCCCGGATTATGTTATTGTCCAGGATGCCACTCTGCTTGAAACTGTTGATGTTGCAAGCGGAATAAAAGATGACGGAATCATCATAGTTAACACCACAGAAAAGCCAGAGAGCCTCAAGCTTAATACGAAAGCAAAGGTAATGACCGTGGACGCTACAAAAGTAGCAATGGACGTTATGGGTATTCCTATCGTAAACACTGTCCTTCTCGGAGCTTTTGCGGGCGCAACTGGAGAGATTAATGTAGAGTCAATCCAGAAAGCCATAAGGGCTCGTTTTTCCGGAAAAATCGGAGAAAAGAATGCAAAAGCAATTCAGAAAGCCTATCAGCTGATCAGGGGGGAAGAAAAATGAGCTCTAAAACAGAACAGGACCGCAAAATTCGTCCAGAAGTGCTAAAAACAGATCTGGAAAAAAACGGTTTAAATATTTCGCGCTGCAGAACATGCAAACCCGGTTCAACACTTAAAAACAAAACCGGTGGCTGGAGAAACTTCCGTCCCGTATATATTTACGAAAAATGTACCAAGTGCGGAATCTGTGAGATGGTGTGCCCTGACATGTCTGTAAAGCCTAGAGAAGATGGCTTTTTTGAATATGATTATGATTACTGTAAAGGTTGCGGCGTCTGTGCAAATGAGTGCCCTGCAGACGCAATTGAAATGGTTCTGGAGGAGAAATAATGATTAATCCGGCATACAAGGGAAAAATGGTTGTTGTAGAAGGCTCCTATGCTGTGGCCCATGCTACAAAAATCTGCCGCCCAAATGTGATCTCAGCCTACCCGATTACTCCTCAGACTCATATTGTTGAAAACCTGTCTCAGTTCATGGCAGACGGAGAAGTCCCCAATTGTGAGTACATTAATGTGGAATCAGAATTCTCGGCAATCTCTGCCCTGGTAGGAGCCTCCGCAGTAGGCGCAAGAACCTATTCAGCCACCACCTCACAGGGGCTTCTGCTCATGCATGAAGTGCTTTTTAATGCTTCAGGAATGAGGCTCCCGATTATAATGACAGTGGCAAACAGGGCAGTTGGTGCTCCAATTAACATCTGGAACGACCACCAGGACTCAATTGCTCAGAGAGATACAGGCTGGCTTCAGCTCTATGTAGAAGATGTTCAGGAAGCTGCTGACACCCTTCCTCAGATCTACAAGATCGCAGAAGACAGTGACATCATGCTGCCAGGTATGGTCTGCATGGACGGTTTTATCCTGTCTCACGTCTACGAGCCTGTTGTCCTGCTTGAGCAGGAACTGACAGATAATTTCCTTCCACCTTTCCATCCCGAAAACATTCTTGACCCTGAAGATCCTCAGACTTTCGGAGCCTTTGCAGCCCCGGATACTTATGAGGAGTTCAGGTTCCTGCAGGAACAGGCAATGCAGAAAGCTCTTCCGAAGATTGAATCTGTTGCTAAGGAGTTCGAAGAAATTTTCGGCAGGTTCCATGGAGGGCTTATTGACGGGTACCATCTCGATGATGCTGAAATAATAATCATGTCTATGGGCTCTATTCTAGGGACTGTTAAGGATGTTGTTGACCAGTACAGGACACGGGGAGAAAAGGTCGGTGTCTTAAAGGTCAGGTCCTTCAGACCTTTCCCGGTAGAGCAGATTCGCGAGGCTATTAAGAACGCCCACGCAGTAGTTGTGCTCGACAAGAACATTTCAATTGGTACAAATGAAGGAGCCCTCTTTACCGAAACAAAGTCCTGTCTCTATAACAGCAAGATCCGCGTCCCTGTAGTGGGTTATACTGTGGGGCATGGGGGCCGTGACATTCGTGCGGAAAGCATCGCCAAGATTATTGAAGAAACCAAGAAAGTTGCAAAATCCGGAATAACGGTCGAGAGCCAGTTCCTGGATCTCAGGGAGGAGTTGCTATGAGTAAAGCTGCACCTAAAACATATCTTGCCTCCGGGCACAGCGGCTGTGCAGGATGCTGTGACGCCTTTGCCGCAAAGTTCACACTCATGGGCGCAGGCCCAAACTGTATTGTGGTTAACCCTACAGGCTGCCTTGAAGTAATGACCACTCCTTTCCCGAATTCTGCCTGGCAGGTTCCATGGATCCACTCCCTGTTTGAAAACGCAGGTGCAGTGGCTTCAGGTGTGGAAGCTGCCCTGATAGCCCTTGGCAAAAAGAATGATACCAAGGTCATATCAATAGGTGGCGACGGCTCTACTATGGACATAGGGATCAGGTCTCTCTCAGGCGCCTTTGAGCGCGGCCATGATTTCACCTATGTGTGCATGGACAACGAAGCTTACATGAATACAGGGATTCAGCGCAGCAGCGGAACTCCTTTCGATGCCAGTACAACGACAAGCCCTCCAGGAAAATTCTCTTTCGGAAATCCACGTCCAAAAAAGGATATGGTTGCCATTATGGCAGCCCATGGCTCTCCTTATGTTGCAACAACCTCAATCGGCTACCCGAGAGACATGATTCGTAAAGTCAAAAAAGCCACAGAAATAGTTGGCCCGACTTATATCCACGCCCATGCTCCCTGTACTACAGGCTGGGGTTTTGATACGTCTAAGACCCTGGAAGTTGCCAAGCTTGCAGTGGAAACCTGTCTCTGGCCCATGTACGAAATGGAAAACGGAGAAATCACACAGGTCAGAAAGGTCAAAGACCCGAAGCCAGTCGAGGATTATCTGAGAGTTCAGAAGCGCTTCAAACACCTCTTCACAATGGAAGGCGGTGAAGAAGAAATCAAGAAAATCCAGGCTATGGCAGATTGGAACATAAAACACTACGGACTTCAGTAAAAACTGAAGTTCTACTTTTTTGATTTATTTTATTTTCTTTCTTTTTGTTTTCTTATATTTCCTTTCAGTTTTTCTCTTCGGTTTTTAATTTTTCGATCGACTTCATAGCTTCAGCACCCGAATCTTACAACCACCTGACTGGTGGCGGAGCCTACGATAATCGAACCATTAGTGTGGGTAAAAATGTCGTAGAATCATTACAGAGTGGAGACTTTTCCTGTGGAAACATCGTCACTTTTTTTGCACTTGTAACAGTAGACGACACTCCAACAGCAGACAACTATGAACCTCAGACTAAACCCGATAGAAAAGAAACACGATTACTGTATATATAAATCAATAATCGGAGCCGATGAAGCCGGAGATTGTGTAATCAACAAAGCTGGAGACATAATAGAATATCAGATACTTGTAAAGAATGAAGGCAATGCGAACCTGACAGGAGTTTCGGTAAGCGACCCGATGATTACACTGGCAGGCCCGATAGGAGACGATGTTGATCCTGGAGTGTTAAACCCGGGTGAAGCCTGGAAATTCCTCGGAAACTATACGGTAACCAGCGAGGATATTAATACTAATGGTGGAGGAGACGGGTTCATAGAGAATAAGGCAACCGTAACCTGTAATGAGCTTCCAGAAGAGAGCAGCAGTGTGAAGCAGATGATCAAACTCTCTTCAAACCAGGAGGATAATGGTGGAAGCGATGAAAACAAAGGAAACGGTGGAGACAATGACAGTAAAGATGACACTAAAAAGGGTGGAAACGGTGATAGCGCCCGTGTCATCCCCAGAACTTCCACCAGACCAGACGATGTGAACGGAAACACAGAGAAAGAAACTGGCAATATAGAGCTTGAACCTGATATTAAAAGCTTTGAGCAAAAAGACGGATATGTAGAGGCAGGTATTGAAAAGGAGCCAGAAAAGAAAGAAAACACAGGTATACCTGAGTTTTTAATCTATGGCATAATCGGGCTACTTGCAATATTCCTGCTTGTAAACCTGTATAAAAGAAAATAAAAATAGCATCAGATAAAAAAATTAAAACGGGTTTGATTTAGAAAATAACTGGATGAAGGCATAATTCCTGAAAGCATAATTCCTTCATCTAATTTACTAATTTTTATTCAGGGTCTAAATTAAATTGAGGAAATGATATCTTTTCTGGATTTGGGTAAATTCGAGTGAAAGATTTAAGCATTCGAGAATTGGGTAAAGGTATTTTTCCGAAATTTATTCTGACAGGCTTTACAATGAAATTAAGAACTTTCACAAGCTTATCGAAACAAAATATTCAACTTCAGAATTACCGGAAAAAATTTCATGTTGCTGGAAAATTTTACAATTAAAAGCTAAGAAGAGAAATAACCATTGTGAGCAAAATTAAAATCGATATGTTGATTGATGGTAGGCATCTGTTTTATAATGCCGTTTTTAAATTACCGTTTTTTAAATTACCGTTTTTTAAATTACCGTTTTTAAATTACCGTTTTTTAAATTACCGTTTTTAAATTACCGTTTTTAAATTACCGTTTTTTAAATTACCGTTTTTAAATTACCGTTTTTTAAATTACCGTTTTTAAATTACCGTTTTTAAATTACCGTTTTTTAAATTACCGTTTTTTAGGCTGCCGTTTTTCACAGATGCCTTGCACGCCAATGTCTTTGTATAAATATAAAGATACGGATGTACTGAAAATCAAATATAAACTTTTAGAGGTACTGTAAATTATTGAAAGAGTAATAAATGAAACTTAAATTGTAAAGACAAAAAGTTCAATAAACTGATAGAAAAAGGATAGAAAATGAATAATGAAGAGTAGAAAAAGGATAAGAAAAGGTAGAAAAAGAGTAGAAAGGAACAAAAAGAACTAAGAGAAGTAGAAAAAGAATAAGGGAAGGCAGAAAAAAAGTGAAAAAAATAGAAAAAAAGAAAGTTGCCTGGAAATTAAAGTTGCCTGGAAATTAAAGTTGCCTGGAAATTAAATATCAACAAGAGGCAGCTGTCTTCTGAGGTCTGGCAGATAACCTTCTCTGTGCAGAGCGATCTTATAATCACTTATTGATCTGCAAATTTTTTGTGTATATTTTATACAGTCTGTACCCACTTCCCCCTTAAACAGCAGTTTTTCAATCTTTTCGATGAATTCCGGATATGTAAATATAAGTTCCTCTTTAGTATGCAGGAAAAGGGCCGCAAAGTCCCTGTGGATGCCCATACTTCTTTTAAGCAACTCAACGTTAAGGTGGTCTTCCGAGAGGTAACTGTTGAACTTCACAAACGTGTAAAAGTCTGCGATATTCTGGTTGAGGGAGTTAAGTATCGAGTACAGCACATTGTCTGTTTCCGGAAGAGGAATATCCGGAAGGTTGAGGTTTTCACCGTCAAAAATTTCGTTCTCTTCTATATTTTGATCCCGGGTTGTTTCGCGGTCCATTTTATCACCCTGGTATGGCGTTTTATAGTTTAGATTTTATAATTAGTTTTTTAGTTCAGGCAGTCACGATTTAATGCCAGACGGAACAGGTATTTACGGAACAGGTATTTACCTTTTTAAGGTGGCTTTTCCGGATACACCTACTGGACCTGTATATAGGAGGCGCAAATATATCGGTTGAAGTGTATCCAAGTGATCTGCTCTGCGCAGGTTGCCTTAACCTCTGCAAGCATATCGCTTCCCCACTTGAAGCGGCTTTGAGGGATTTCACATGGAGCGTTGGACTCCGTTTTTGGATTTCATTTTTGAATTCCATTTTTAATTCCTTTTGGGAAACCGTTTTTACATTACTTATTTACATCACTTAATTACTCCAGAGATGCCGGTTTTAAAGCTGGTCCTGAAGTCGTATAATTTAAAATTGATTTAACGATTAGGCTTCTTGCATTTTACCATATATAAAATTATGTCTTAATAAAACTGACCAAATATAATTTTATAGAAATCTGTATACGGCTCTGCCAGAAAATATGTTCAAATATATTAATACTGATATATGCTGGAATAAATATTTGAGCTTTTATATTCCAACCCGTCCTGATTGAGAACCCTAAAAAATTAATTTTAGAATTTTTCAGCTTTTAAAAGCATTTTTGTCTTTGAACATTTCCGTCCCTACAGCTACAAACCCATAAACAAAACTTAACACCAGAATAATAGTGGCTCCTGACGGAACGTCCAGAATATAGGATAGACCTATTCCTGCGACACTGATAACAGCCCCAAAAGCGGTAGATATGAGCATCATTTTCTTCAGGTTATGAGTAAACTTGCGGCTAATAGTGGCAGGAATTGTTAGAAGAGCTATTACAAGGATGATTCCCACAACTTTGATAAGAACCACAATTGTAAGGGCAATAATACAGAGCAGGAAAAGGTAAAGTTTGTCAGTGGGAACGCCCTGCACAGTTGTAAACTCCTCGTCAAAACATAAAGCAAGGAACTCCTTATAAAATAGATAGACTGCACCTACTATGATGATATCAAGAGCCAGCATAAGATACAGATCCAGGCGGGGGACTGTAAGGATGTTTCCGAAAAGGTAGGTCATCAGATCCGGAGCATATCCTGGAGTGAGATAGACAAAAATAACTCCCAGAGCCATTCCAAGAGACCAGAGTATACCTATTGCACTGTCCTCAGGGATTTTTGACTTCTTGCTTACGGTACCCATAACGAGAGCTGACAGAAGGCTGAAAGGGAGGACTCCATACATTGGATTGATACCAAGGTAATATCCAAGTCCCACTCCTCCGAATGAAGCATGGGCAATTCCCCCGCTGATAAAGACAATCTTTTTAACAACAACATATGAGCCTATTATTCCGCAGGCAACACTTGCAAGGACTGCGGCTATAAGGGCGTTCTGGATGAAAGTATATTGAAGAAGATCAAACATTTTTCATTTCTCCTTTAGAGACTGTTTTTCGAACCTGATCCTTGATCTTCAGGGACTCTCTTTATGCCTCTCAAGCACTCTGTGGGGCACTCCGTGAGCAATAAGTTCTACAGGACACTGGTAGGTAGCTTCCAGGTCTTCAACCGGGATCTCTTTTGAATTATGGTAATGAAGAGTACGGTTCAGGCAGGCTATCCTGTCCACATAAACAGAAACTGCGCTGAGGTCATGTGTGACCATAATGATCGCCATTTCCTGCTTGAGCCTGTTCAGGAGCCTGTAGAGTTCGTCCTGCATATGGGGGTCAAGCCCGGAGTTAGGCTCGTCCAGAAGCAGGAGTTTGGGTTTTGTGGCAAGTGCACGGGCAATAAAAACCCTCTGCCGCTGCCCACCTGAGAGCTGCCCTATCTGCCTGTCTTTAAGATTAAACATCTCCACGGTTTTCAGAGCTTCTTCAGCAGCTTTTTTGTCTTCCTCACTGTACTTTTTCAGAAAACCCGTATGGCTCATCCTTCCTGTCAGGACTACTTCCCATACGCTGATCGGAAAATCAAAGTCAAAGCGTCTGTACTGAGGGACATATCCTACAAGATCTCTGCTTTTTTCGGGAGGCTTCCCAAAGATCTTCACATTGCCTTTATAAGGCTTCAGGAGCCCGAGGAGCACTTTGAGGAGTGTGGTCTTTCCTCCTCCGTTAGGTCCAATTATCCCGAGCAGCCCATTGGGCTCTTTCAATTCCAGATTCACGGCTTCAAGGATTATCTGGTTTCCATAGCGAACCCAGACATCCTCCAGCTCTATAACCTTCTCCATTAACCTTCCTTCAGATTATCGTTTTTATCTTATCCCGAATTATGTTCTTTTTATATTTAGATGTAGAACCTGAACGACGATTTTATCAATAATTTAAGTGAAAGCCTGTTCACGATATTACACCAGGTTTCTGGCAAAGATATCAGAGACGCTGTCCATATTCTCAATATAATTCTTTGCCAGAGGATCAACAGCTACAACTTCTCCTCCGATTTCCTGAGCTAAAACTTCCGCGCTCCTCGTGCTGAACTGAGCCTGGACAAAAATAACTTTGACATCCTTTTCTTTTGCAAGGTCCACAAGTTCAGTAAGATCCTGTGCACTCGGCTCTTTTCCTTCAATTTCGACGGAGATCATGTTAAGCCCATAATCTGCAGCAAAATAGCCCCAGGAAGGATGATAAACCATGAAATTTTTTTCTTCTTTTCCTTCAAGTTTTTCCCGGATCCTCGTATCCAGAGCATCCAGCTCTTCAAGATAAGCATCTCTATTCTGGGCATAATAAGCTTCATTTTCAGGATCGAGCTCTACAAGCCCTTCATAAATCTCTTCGACCATTATCTTTGCATTTGAAGGGGATGTCCATATATGAGGGTCCAGTTCTTCATGATTCCCCTCACTTTTGTTTTCATGCCCGGTTTCCAGCTCCTCATCATGTCCTTCTTCCCCTTCATGATGGTGATATCCTTCAAGCTTTTTCAGTTCGATTCCTTCAGAGCAGTTTATAATGAGAGTATCGCTATTCATAGACTCGAACCTGTCAATCCAGACTTCTTCAAAAGGCATCCCAACCCCTACTGTTAATAACATGCTGGCTTTGCTGATTTCCTTGACTTCCTTTGGAGAAGGTTCATAAGTATGAGGATCTGCCCCGGAAGGAACTATAACAACTGTTTTTACCCTGTCTCCTCCGACTTTTTCTACGAACTCAGCTTGAGGGACAACGCTTACGGCAACTATTATGGGTTCTTCGTTTCCTGAAATTTCAGCTCCCTGTCCTGTACTCCTATTATTCCCTGAATCTCCGGCATCCGTACATCCACTTACGAAAATACTCAGACCAACAATCAGAATTACCAGCAGAGGTATGATTTTTAATTTCATTGTTAAACTCCTTTATAATTTCAATTTTTTTCTTTGGCGCAGTTAATTTTTTTGAAGATCAGATGGAACTGACATATAAAAGATAAATTTGATAGCACCCAAAAATTTGATTTATTCGAGGCATATTTTGGCATAACACCAAACTTATATCAGGACCGGGTAAAAGTCGTCATCCAGATCTGATCCAGACTGGGAATCATTAATGGTGATGCTCCTCAGGAAAACATTTCTCGTGGCTTATTTCTCCGCAGACGCCAACCATCGGATGGCCCATTGAACTGCAAATTTTGTTTACCGAATTCCTGGAAACAAAAGCTTCAAAACGAGAAACTTCAGCACATGCTTCCTCTGTAGAAAGACCGTAATGAGTAAAGAGAAGGCTCAAAATCCTGTGCCTCCGAACAAGAAATTCTGCATATGCCTTTCCCATGTCAGTCAGGTCCACACCCCTGTATGGAACATGGTTCAGATAGCCAGCAGTTGCAAGTTCATTTAAAGTTTTGCTTGTTGTTGAAGGGTCGACCTGCAGGCAGGAGGAAATTTCTGTAGTCTTTACAGTGCCTCTTTTTTCAAAAATAAATTTGAGGTAATCTACCTTCCTTGGAGAGAGCTCAAGGCCTGTAAACTCTGGATAATTCTGCTCATTCATATAGAGAAATATAAAAAACTGGTATTTATTGTTTATCATACACCAAATTAAAAGCTAAAACTTTTACTATATCAAAATTTGAGAGAATCCACGGACTCCGGGCTAAAACAAAATACAGAATATAAATACAGAATACAAAATATAAAATATAAATACTAAATATAAATGAAAACAGGATGAAAAATATAAAAAACTACAGAATAAATGAAAATATAATGTAAAAGAAAACACATAGCATAAAAATTAATTATTAAAAAATATCTAATACTACAAATAAGATATAAAATTCTTTAAAAAATATCAGTAAAAGAAAAAATATATTCCGGAGACGATCAGAAAGCTTACTACTCCCATAAGGGCGTTTCCAAGTGTATTTGACCTGAAAACCTCAGAGGGTGTCAGTTCTGCGAGTTCTCCGAAAATCCAGAAAAACGGGTCATTAACGTGTGAAATCATAAAAGTGCCTGAAGCCATTGAAAGGATCAAAATTTCCGGAGGGAGTCCAAGCTCAGGGACAAGGGGGAGTAAAAGGGACGGAGCGACGAGCATCGTTACAACTCTTGAGCCCTGCACTGTTTGGAGGGCTGCTGCAACAAGAAAAGGCACAAGAATATGAGGCAGGTTGAACTGCAGGAAAAACTTTCCAAGGGCTTCCCCTGCTCCTGTCATGGCAAGAGTTGCACCAAGAGCTCCACCCCCACAAAGGTCGAGCAGGACAACACCGCTTCTTTTTATGGCTTTTTCGACCTGGACCCTTATCATTGGAAGTCCCAGCACTCTCCCGGAAAAAATAGAAAGAAGGACCCCAATAAGTAATGCAACATTCGGATTTCCCAGAAAGGTGAATAGAGTATTAGGATTATTTAATACAGCCTCGAAAAGGATGAGAAATAGAGGAATAAAAATCGGAGCATAAGCTTCAAACCTTCCTGGTTTTCTATTTTCTGTCCTTTGCAACGCACCATTTTCCTGTGACAGGTCTTTTTTCTCCTTTACAATGGTTTTTTCCCGTATTACCCCACCCTCATTCATTCCGGAAACTTCAGCCTTTCCAAGACTCCTCGCATAAAGATATCCTGAAAAAGAAGTGGGAACAGCGGTAAGAAATCCCAGTAGAATAAGCATATCCCTGTTTGCTGAAAGTTCTTCTGCTGCCGAAATGATCACAGGGGAAGGATAAACCAGATTAAATGAAGCAACGGCTCCCAATGCAAGTGCAGTTGCAGTGGAAATCGGGGGGTAATTGAACCTGGAAGACAGTTCTTTTGCTATCGGGATAAAGATAACGTAAGCAAGGATATAGCACATTGTTGGCACGGAAAAAAGAAATCCAAGAAAGCTCAGGGCAAGCAGGGGATTTTTGAAAAAGCGCGTAATGTCAGAAGCTATTAAAGACATTCCCCCGGTTTTCTGGAGCAGAAGTCCGATGATGCTCCCACTCGTAATAATAATGGCAAAACGGGAAAAAACGCTTCCCAGTCCTTCAGTAACTGCTTCGATAGTGCGTATGGGCTCTCCTGCAAGAATCCCTGTTAGAAGAGATACAAGAACAAGACTAAGGAAAGGGTGAAGCCTGAATTTTGCCGTAAAAAGCAGTATGGCTATAAGTGCGAAAAGGAAAATGAGGACAGGATGCATCATATTCCGGCTCTTATGGAATTATAAATTGCTGATAATGGGAAATGAATCCCGGTATATCTTACTTATAGACTCTTAAGTGTTCTCCTCCGGAGATTCCTTGAAAGATGAAGAGGGAGATGATGATGAGTAAGAACTGGACGGAGAGGAAGAAGAGGAGAGGGAAGGAGAAGAAGGAGAAGAAGGAGAAGAGGAAGAAGAACTGGAAGAAGAAAGCTGGTTCAGTTCATCAACCTCTTCTTCTCCAAGAACCCTTGCAAGGTTAAGGAGAATAAGAAGCCTGTTCCCTGCTTTTCCAACTCCGGTCAAATATTCCGAATTAATTTTTGATTTAATCATATCCGGAGTGGACTCGATAGAGGAAAGGGGCAATTTTAATATACCGTTCACGGAATTCACAAGCATTCCTATTGTCGTATCTTTAACTTTAACTATAATAATTTTAGAAAGGCTGTCACTTTCTCTGGGGCTGAAACCAAGGCGCCGGTTGAGGTCTATTACCACGACAATTTTTCCCCTCAGGTTAATAAGCCCTTTTACACATTCCGGAGCCTGAGGAATCCGGGTGATTTTCGAAATCGGAATGATTTCGGAGACCTGCATGATATCAACTCCGAATTCTTCTCCTGAAAGTTCAAAACTCACCAGCTGAAGTGATTCTTCAGAGGATGATGAACTTTCCTTTTCTATCGTATCCTCAAACATTTCAATTCCCCGGGGGCTTCAGATTTTAAGCGGCTTACTGGCCCAATCCGTTTTATCCAGAATCATTTAATCAGTTGTTAGACAACCCGTCTCAGTAGACCTTATTTGACAAGTTTTTTAGCCTGAAATATTTAACTGATTCGTTTTAGCCAGCCTTATTTAACCAGTTCGGTGGGCTGAAACATTTAGTCAGAAATATTTTCTGACTCACCTTTCGAATTTCCGAGCCTGAACTTTTCAGTGACTTTTTTCATCTTCTCGCCAAGCAAAGAGAGGTCGTTAGCCATGCTGGCAAGCTCAGCCATTGAGGCGCTCTGCTCTTCCAGGGCCGCGGCAGTTTCCTGAGTCCCTGCAGCGGATTGTTCGGATATGGAAGATATATCCTCCAGTGTAGAGGTGATTTCTTCAATGGACGCGGACTGCTCTTCTGTGGCGGCTGCAACATCCTCTATCATATTGGTGATCTCGTTGATTGTGGAAACGATCCCTGTAACCATCTCGACCTCTTCGCTGACTGATAATGAACCATTCTTTACATTCTTCTTACTTGCATCTATGCTTTCAACCGTATCACTGATGCTTTCCCTGATTTCATCGATCAATCTGGAAATATCCTTAGCTGCGGTTCCGGACTCTTCAGCAAGTTTGCGGACTTCATCAGCCACCACGGAAAATCCTCTGCCGTGTTCCCCTGCACGTGCAGCTTCAATTGCGGCATTCAATGCAAGCATATTGGTCTGGTCTGCAATCCTTGTAATCAGAGTTATAATTTCATTTATTTGTTGAGATTTTGAGTCAAGGTCCTTTATAACAATTTCAGTTTCATCGACAGAAGAACTTATAAGGTCCATTTTTAACAGGACATCCCTGGAGACATTTCCAATATTATAAACGGTATCATTTAACAGATTTGTGCTTTTAGAAACTTTCTGCGTATTATCCGCAATTTCCTGAATATTATGGGTCATATCCTGCATCGCATGAGTTATATCAATAATTTTCGTGCTCTGTACTTCTGCCCCGTTAGATATCTCGGCTGCTGTTTCTGAAATTCTCCTTGATGCAGATGCTACTTCTTCGGAAGAGGCAGACATTTCTTCCGAAAGTGTGGCAAGATGCAGTGATCCTTCCTGAATTTCTTTAATCAAGCTGCACAGGTTTTCAACCATCGTTTTAAAAGCCTCCGAGAGCTGAAAGATCTCGCTTCTGGAGGAACCTTTAATATCAACGTCAAGGTTTCCTTCAGAAACCATATCAGAAGCCTCAAGCAGTTCGTTGATGGGCTTTCTGTAAATATTCATAATTACAAAAACAAGTAAACCGCCGATAAGCAATGAAAGGAAAGTTACCAGAAAAATTTTGTTTACGGAATTTGTAATTAGCACATCCAGTTTTTCTTTCTGGTCAGCACTGGCGGCTTCAGCCACTTCTCCAACTCTTGTGGCTATAGACATCATATTTTTCTCTTCGAGCGTTTTTCTTTCTTCCAGAACCTTAAATTGCTCGAAATCTGCCTGGAAATCTTCGGCACTTCTAAGTATCTCATTCCCTGCAGCAATATTTTCCGGCCTATCCATCCTCCTGTTTAAGTCTGTAGAAAGTTCAATAATTTCTTCCATAAACACATTGAAATTATCTGCATATTGCTGGTCGGGGCTCATAGCATAATTTTGATACTCATTTTGAGCTTTCATTGTCAGTACAATTATCCTTTGAGCGCTCTCGGCATTGGAAAATTTTTTCTCGAGGGTCTCATTTGAGTACCCGGCCTCAAATTCCTCTCTGTACTGGACCATCTGATTTTTAGAAAGCTTATCTGCGTTTATGATTAGAATTTCACTATCATTAACAAGTTTACTCCTTACCTTAGCCTGTTCGTCTTCTGCTTCAACATATCTGTTAAAAGTTTCATTGAATTCCCTGGAAGCTTCAAGGACAAGATCCATTCTGTCACGGTTCTCAGGGTCAAGGTAGCCTATGTATATCACTTTGGATATCTCTGCCTGTGTGGGCACAAAACTGAGATAATGATAAACTTCTTTTTTGTAGGCAGGATCGCCGTGAATAACATAGCTTTCTTCAGCTTGCAGGGCGTCCTGCATATTATTCATGATAAAAGTCATATTCTGGATAGCCCGGCTCTTCTTATCAACTTCGTTCATGCCCTGATAACCTGTATAACCTACAAAAAAGATCAAAATCAGGAGTAGGGCAAACCCTATCACTACATGCCCTATTTTTGTACTTTTATACATCTTTTTTCACCCGTGCTTCCAGCATCTTAACTTCTGTAGTCTATCTGCCTAAAACCGGATACAGATAATACCTGTAAAAGACAGAGACACACATCTTCAGAAGGCTTTTATCCAGATTTCCCAACAACTGCTCAATATAGAGTATTTAAGAATTCATAAATATTATGATCCTTTAAAAGAGTAAGAAACTTAAAGGGTAAAAACCTCAAATAATGGGGGAACCGAATAACCAGTTTCATCAGAAGTGTTACTTCTGAAGTATACTCAGGATAACTTAATGGGGAGAATTCATTACTGTAAGAAACTCCTTGACCTGCGATCCAAATCTATCAAAATTAATAGGTTTGGAAAGAACTGCATGACATCCGGCTTTAAGAAATTCCTGCCTACTTTCAGGATCACAATTCCCTGTGACAGCGACCACCTTTATACTTTCTGTATCAGGATTGCATTTTATCCGCTGAAGCAATTCAAGTCCATGCATTTTTGGGAGTTCCATATCCATCAGTATGAGATCAACTTTAACCTTGCTGAGGACTTCCAGTGCTTCAAAGCCGTTTTTTGCCTTTATCGGGTCATATCCGCAGGACTTCAGAAGGTCGGATTCAACAACAAGATTAAGCAAGTTATCCTCAACAATCAGGATTTCAGGCATTTAATCACTCCTGTATCTGCTTGAAGAATTCTCTGATTGGGTCCTTCATACAGAGGTACTTATTTTAAAGAAATTTTTATTCTAAAGAGGGTATTTTTCTGAATCTAGTTTCGCAATTAGTAGGGGATAAACTTCTCAATTATCTAACTTCTTAACTATAGGGAATAAATATCCGATTAATCTGATAAAATTCCATTAAATATTCTTACAGCTTTCTATGGAAAGCGGATGTGTTCCGTACTACCCTTCTGGATATAAAATTTAAGCATAAATTTTAAGCATAAATTTTAAGATTTAAATGTAAATGGGTTGGGATTTAAAAGCCTAAGTACAAACACCTGCAACTAAATTTTAACACTAAGTAAAGGAATTCAGTGCAAAAACAAGTCATTTAGTTCCAGTGTGATTCTTTGTATGGAAATAATGTTGATTCTTTGTATGGAAATATTACGTGAGAGTCAATTCCCCAACTTATAAAAACAATATAAATCCCCGTAGAATATAAAGTTATTTATTAAGATATATAACATTATTTTAATATAAAGATTGAAAATAGGATAGTTGATGCTTGGTTAGATAATTTTTATTTAGGCAATCCTTACTTAGATTTTAGATAATTTTATTTAGGTAATCCTTACTTAGATTTTAACAATCTTTACTTAGATTTAGATAATCCTTACTTACATGATTCTTATTCACATATATGCTAAGGCAGAGCCAGCTCTATATTTTATAAAAAGAGCTCTTTCAAATCTTCCACCGGTTCTATGCAACCGAGACAGACGGCTTTGAATAAATATAGACAAAGAATAATAAAATTTTACTAAAATTTATTAACACACAAAAAGCCAGAATAGAAGCAGACAAAAACAAAAAAAATTGACGAAGATAATTAAAAAAGTTTAATATAGCTGTTTTCGTATATACTTTTTCATATTAAGAAAAAAGAATTGATAATCAGAAAAACTTGTGTTAACTGTATATGTTAGCATGTATGCATCTTCTTAAAAATTCTCTGATTTCATTCCAGCTAAAAACTTTCAGTTACTGTTTAACACAAATTTTCAGTAATCATCTTAGAGATTCAACGTTAATAAAGATTCCAAGTTGTTGAAATTCTAAGCATTTAATTCTGAACTATTTAAATTCTGAACTATTTAAATTCTGAACTATTAAATTCCAAGTTACTGAAATTCTAAATTGTTATTTTCGAGATCGTTCTCTGTTAATAACAGGTTTGAAAAATAAAAACGCGATTATAAATCGGCATGTTTATACTGAATTCGAAAGTATTTTTAAAATGAAATACGGTCAGGGAACTTCAAAAATCACTGGATTTAAATAAAAAATAATATTTAACATAGAAGTGAAAAGTAATACGCACACAAAAACTGTCACTTACTTAGCAAAAATAGGAAGGTTTAGAATGGCAAGGGTAATGATCGTGGACGATGCCGAATTTATGCGAATGGTAATTAGAGATATCCTCCTGAAGCACGGACACGAGGTGGTTGCCGAGGTAAGTGATGGAGAAGAAGCAGTTCAGACGTATCTGGAAGTAAAACCTGATCTTGTGTTAATGGACATAATAATGCCTGATATGGATGGCAAGGAAGCGCTACAAAAACTTCTTTTAATAGATCCTGCCGCAAAAGTGGTAATGTGTTCTTCTCTTGGGCAGCAGGCTCTGATAACCGAATCTATGAAAATAGGAGCTATGGGTTTTATAGTGAAACCTTTTGAGCCGGAAAGCATGCTTGATGTAATTAGAAAAATAGCCGAACCAAATTAACCTGCCAGACTAACTTAACCTTGCAGAACCAGGTTACATTGAAAAACCAGATTTACCCTGCCAAATAAAATAACTTTACCAGATAAGATAATTTTGCCAGACAGGATTAATCAGGTCTAACCAGATCTACCTTCTAAACCAGATAATTTTGTCAAACCAACATCCGAAGAAAGTGCTTGAAATGGTTATTCGTGCGCTCATAGTGGATGATTCTGCTTTGATTCGCAAAGTCCTTTCCGATATTCTTAATCAGGATCCTAAAATCGCTGTTATCGGAACTGCAATCAATGGAGAGGACGGCCTTGAAAAAGTCAGAAAACTTAAGCCCGATGTAGTTCTTCTTGATAATATAATGCCTGTTCTTGATGGGCTTAAGACTCTTTCCCATATCATGGAAGAATTTCCGACTCCTGTGGTTATAGTGTCAGCTCTGGGGGAAAAGGCTGAGGAGATTACCCTCACAGCTCTGGAGTATGGAGCAGTGGACGTAATCGAAAAGCCTTCGGGTATTCTCAGTCAAAGTATGCACGAGATGGCAGAAGAAATTTGTGCAAAAGTCAGAGCAGTTTCAAAAGCCGATCTTAATAACCTTGGGTGCATCCGGGATTTAGAACACCAGATACCTGAAAACCACAGGAAAAAAAAGAATAGCCTCCGGGAGAAAACCTCTGTTAGAAATGTGCTGGCTATAGGCGCATCTACAGGAGGGCCAAGAGCTCTGGAAAAACTTATAGGCTCGTTTCCCGCTGAAATTCCAGCTGCGGTTCTTATAGTACAGCACATGCCTCCGGGTTTTACAGCATCCCTCTCTAAAAGGCTTGATGCAAAATCAGCCCTCAGGGTAAAAGAAGCACAGGAAGGAGACATAATGGAAGAAGGAACTGTGTTTATAGCCCCTGGAGATTATCATATGGAAATTGTACGGAATAAAGTAAACGGCTTTGGAGAAGATACAGTGCATCTATCCTGCGGACCTAAAGAGCTGGGGTCCAGGCCCTCAGTAAATGTCCTGTTCAGATCAGTTGCCAGGATTTACGGTCCCAGAGTTATTTCCCTTGTACTTACAGGAATGAACTGCGATGGAGCGGATGGAGCTGAAGAGATTAAAAAAATGGGCGGTAAAGTGATCGCAGAAGACCAAAGCTCATGTGTGATATACGGAATGCCTGGAGAGATTGTAAGGCGAAACCTGGCAGACTTTGTGCTTCCTCTGGATAAAATGGCTGATGAAATTGTCAAAATAGTCAGATGACCCTGGGTAGATCAATTATTAAATTAATTTTTTAGATCAAATCTGGTTAAATTAATTGTTCAGATTGATTGCCAGATTGGTTACTCAGATTGGTTACTCAGATTGGTTACTCAGATTGATTGCTTAGATCAGCCTGTAAGATTAATTACTCAGATTAATTGCTTAGATCAGTCTGTAAGATTAATTACTCAGATTAATTGTTGGCTCAGCTGGTTAGGTCAAAGGGTTAGACGAATTTTAAAGTAACATATTCTTTAAAGTAACATATTCTTTAAAGTAACATATTCTTTAAGTAACATATTCTTTTAAAATAACATAATTCTTAAAAGTAACATAATTAATAATTTTTACTTATAGAAAATTCCGGTAGCTTTCAGGATTATAAAATGTTTACAGAAGGCAGGCAAAATCATGGACATGTCGAAGTATATAGGCATTTTCAGGTCCGAATCTGAAAAAAACATTCAGGAGATGAGCGACTCCCTGCTAGCACTTGAACAGAATCCTGAAAATGCGGAGCAGATGAATATATTATTTCGTTCAGCTCATACTTTTAAGGGCATGGCTGCAACCATGGGGTTCAAACAGATTGTTGAACTGACACATGAGATGGAAAGCCTGATTGATAGATCCCGTACAGGAAAGCTAACCCTTGATTCTTATTTAATCGATATCCTTTTCGAATGCCTGGATACTCTGGAGAGGCTTGTTGAGGAAGTCTGTGCAGGCATGGAAAACAAAATCGTCGGGAGAGAAGGCGATAGAAGCGAAGGTAGTAACTCCGGCCCAGATGCAGAAAAGATTTTAGAAACTCTGAGGACGATAAATAATCCCTCAGAGGAATACATTCTTCAAAAAAATGAATTTTGTACTTTTTCTTTAGATAAAGGAATAGAGGAAAAAGGGAAAAGACAAGAAGTAAAGGAAAAAACAGGAGAGAAAACGGAAGAGAAAGCGGAAGAGAAAGAAAAAGGAGAAAAAGAAGAAGAAACAGAAAAAACAGAAGGAAGAGAAAAAGAAGAAACACAAAAAACAAAAGAGGGAGAAAAAATAGAAGAGAGAGAAAAAGGAGAAAAAATAGAAGAGAGAGAAAAAGGAGAAAAAATAGAAGAGAGAGAAAAAGGAGAAAAAACAGAAGAAGATGAGGAAAGAGAAAGAAAAAATGCAGAAAAAGAGGAAAAGGAAAAAGCGGTAGAGAAAGAAAAAGAAGAAGAAACAGAAGGGAGAGAAAAAAACGAAAAAGAAAGGCAAAGTGGTAAGGAAGTAAAAACCCAGAGCCCAAAAATACATAGTTCAAGGGTCAGTACTGAGAAGTTAGATAAGCTGATGAACCTTGTCGGTGAGCTAGTAATAAACAGAAGCAGGGTAAAAGAGCTCACAGGGAAATTAAAATCAAAAGATCTGGACTTTGCACTTTCTGACTACCAGAAGCTAACCAGGGAGCTTCAAGAAGAAGTGTTAGAGATAAGGATGATACCTCTGGACCACATAACCAATATTTTCCCCAGAATGATAAGAGATCTTGCGAGGGGACAAAATAAAAAAATTGATTTCATAATAAGGGGAAAAGAAATCAAAATAGATAGAGCTATTATAGAAGAAATCGGGGATCCTCTTGTGCACCTGCTAAGAAATGCAGTGGACCACGGAATAGAAACTCCTGAAAAGCGTGTGGAACTCGGGAAAGAGGAAACTGGCAAGATAATAATTACAGCTTCAAGACAGCAAAACTATGTCCTTATCAGGATAGAGGATGATGGGAAAGGCATAGATGCAGAAGAAATCCGAAAAATCGCATTTCAAAGAAGACTTATTTCTAGAGACGAAGCCGAACAGCTTTCTGAAAGAGAATTAATACAGCTAATTTTCACACCAGGACTCAGTACTGCCAGCGAGGTTACGGACCTTTCAGGCAGAGGAGTCGGGATGGATATTGTAAAAAACCGAATTGAACACCTTGGAGGTTCCATAAAGGTGGACTCAAAACCTGGAACCGGTTCAAGGTTCGAATTGAGGTTACCAATAACTATTGCTCTTTGCCAGTCTATGCTTGTAAAAGTGGGAATGGAAAGGTACGCAATACCTTTTACCAATATAATAAAAAGCATTTCAGTCAGGAAAAAGGACGTCCGGCATATAAGGAGCGAAGAAGTTATTTTGATAAATGAAAAAACACTTCCACTGTTGAGATTACGTAAGTTGTTCCAATTGCCTGCGATAGAGAATGAAGAAAACCTGGATATAGTTATAGTCGAAAAAGCCGGACAGTACATAGGGCTTGTGGTGGACTCACTGCTTGGAAAACAGGAAATAATTATAAAAACCTTCAAAAGCAGGTTGCTGGAAAAAACCCGGGGATTTGCGGGAGCAACCGTCATGGGAGACGGGAGTGTTATTTTAATCCTTGATATTAACTCTATAACCTGAAATCTCGACTGAAGAGAAAAATGAACGCATGCAGGTGAAACGAAAGTGAATGAAACCGGATAAATATAGACTGGAGACAGACGCAGAGAAAATAAAAACAGAAAGAGAACGAGAGAAAATAAAAACAGAAAGAGATTTTGAGGAAGACTCGGGATTTGAATTATTAAAAAGAGTGATTACGGAAAGTACCGGATTTAACTGTGAGCAGTATAAGGAAGCCCATTTCAGGCGCAGAGTTAATGTCCGGGTCAGGGCTACCGGGTCAGAAAGTTATGAAGAATATCTCAGGTTGCTGAGAAAGAGTTCAATTGAGCATGAATATCTTATTAAAGCCCTTACGATAAACGTCAGCGAATTTTTCCGAAATCCGGAAACCTTTGAGGTAATTGAAAAAGAAGTTGTTCCTTTTTTAATAAAGTCCAGATCAGACTCGCTTGTAAAATCGATCCGTATCTGGAGCGCAGGCTGTGCAACAGGAGAAGAGGTCTATTCTCTTGCTATTTTGTTCCATAGAGCTCTTGGAAAAGACCTGGATAAGTATAGAATAAGCATTATAGGCACTGACATTGACACTATAAGCCTTGAAAAAGCCCGAAAAGGAATTTACCCTGAAAATGTACTTAAAAATATAGACGCCAGTACAAGAGAAAAATATTTTGTGAAAAAAGGTGAGACCTATCAGGTTCTCGACAATTTAAGGAGTATTATTCGTTTTAAACGGCATGATATGATATCAGAATCCTGTATAGACCATTTTGACCTCATAATCTGCCGAAACGTTATGATATACTTTAAAAAGGAAATTCAAGAACAATTGCAGCTTAACTTTCACAGGGCATTAAATAAAAAAGGTTTCTTTGTGATAGGAAAAGCCGAAACACTGCTGGGAACAGCTTCAAATCGCTTTAAGCCTTACAATGCGAGAGAGCGCCTGTACTTAAAAGAAAACTAAAATGTGGAAAGAAATCCATATAGAAGAGATCAATAGAAATCCATATTGGAAGGAACCAGATTGAAAGAAATCCATAACGAAAAAAATCCATAATGGAAGAAGTACATAACGAAAGAAATCCATAATGGAAGAAGTACATAACGAAAGAAATTCATAACGAAAGAAATACGTATGAAAGAGATCTGAAAAACCGAAGAAAACTATGGGGAATTTTATGGAAGAGATAACAAGTTTAAGCGAATTCGAGTATGGAGCGCTGAAAGAAATAGGAAATATAGGTATAGGAAATTCGGCAGTTTCTCTTTCGAGGCTCGTAAACAGTCTTGTATGTACAAAGGTTATAGATACGGAATTGGGATTAATCGAAGACATACCGAAAATAGCAGGTTTTTCAGAATCCCCGGTTATGGGCACATTGATACGTATAAAAGAGGACCTCAATGGATATATCCTTGTTTTTTTCCCAGAAACAAGTGCAGAGAGCCTCTATATAAGCCTTTCAGGCGAGGAAATCGAAAAAAATCTTACAGATCCGGTAAAAAGGTCTTTAAAAATATCTTTAATTGAGGAAGTTAGCCATATCCTGGCAGGAACCTATGTAACTTCTCTCGCGAAGTTTTTGAAACTTAATCTTTCAATTTCAATACCTTATGCAACATATGATATGTCTGACTCAATTTTTAATTCGGTGATTACAGAAATGGGCTATATAGCAGATTTTGCTTTCGTACTTGATGCAGAATTTCTGATAAAAGAAAAGAGGATTAAAGGGAACGTACTGACTTTACTTGATCCGAAATCTCTTAGCTGTTTGCTGGAAAGAATCAATTCGATGATTAATCAAAATGCTTGATTATTACATTAAAATTAACAGGACAGAAACCATATAAAAGGAACAGATAATCACAAAATAATAATCAGTTTTCAAACCAGTAAATATCAAACCGATAACTTTAAACCAATAACTTAAACCGATGACTTAAACCAATAAAAATTCAAACCAATAACTTAAAATCAATAACTTAAACCGATAAAAATTCAAACCAATAACTTAAAATCAATAACTTAAACCGATAAAAATTCAAACAGGTGAATTTTGAACTAACCGGTGTTATGAAAATAGACTTATAAGGAGGTTTTACAGATTGGTCAATTCGGACATAATCACGGTGGGGATAGGAGATTGTGCAATAGCTAGAAGCCCCATGAAAATTAAAACCTCCGGACTGGGTTCCTGCCTTGGAATAACCCTCTATGATAGACAGAAAAAGATAGGTGGCCTTCTCCATACCATGCTTCCAAACATAAAAGATGCAAAACTAAAAGATAATCCTGCCAAATTTACAGATGCGGGAATAGAGTATCTTGTAGACGAGATGATCAGAAGAGGAGGTTCCATAGATAAACTTGAAGCAAAAGTTGTAGGGGGAGCGGGAATGTTTGAAAATTCACGCCTGAATATAGGTGAGAGAAACATTAAAAGTGCCAGAGAAACAATGAAAAAACTGGAAGTGTCTATTATAGCTGAGGACGTGGGGAAAAACTACGGACGTACAGTAATATTCGATACTCTTACTGGAGATCTTCTTATAAAGACAATTCTAAAAGGGGATAAATTAATTTAAGAATTTATTATCTAGTTTAATATTAATATCTAGTTTTGTACTTAATTGCATTTAATTACCCATTTTATACCATATTTCAGTTTCTTATCTTGTTATCCAGTTTTTATTTTACAATCAGTATTTATTTTTACCATCGGTTTTTATTGTTAAACATCAGTTTGCTCATTTGCATCTTATCATCCATTTTGTGTTTTATTATCCAGTTTGCCCTTTATTGTCGATTTTTTATCCGTTATTCGATCCAGGGTATTATTCGTTTATTCGCTCCAGAGTATTTTGAATTTCTTTTCTTTAAAAAATTATATATTTGATATAAATATTATAATAGACATTCATTATCTAATCGATTGCAGGCAGAAAAGCTATGCTTAAAATCGATTGATTAACAGAGAAAATAAAATACCATAAAACTCTAAGTGTATGCCTGGGATTAAGTACGCCGAATTATGTGACTTTTTCTATACGGCATAAGAAATAGAGCAGAGCATTGGCGATCAGCATGGGACGACCAATTAAAAACAGCATAAATTTAAAACAATATAAATAGTTCAAGGATATCTAAAAAGGCTGAATCAAAAATAAAGGATTGAATGTACTGCACCGAAACATGCTGAAATGAAACATTAGAATGGATGTGCAATTGTAAAGTAACAATAATTGTAAAGTAACAATTGTTGAAACATACCTAAGCACGCTAAACTGACTAAAAAATGCTGTTATAGCAGACATCAAACCTGTAGCTTATTAATTAAATAACGAAAAGTAAACTAGGGGAATTTCATGGAAATCAACGGAGTAGAAATTGAAGACACATATGCAGAAGCGTTTCCGATCAAGATTGCACGAGTGCTCATAACAGCAGTAACAAAGCGCTGGGCTCAGGTAGCAGCTACTGAAGCTACCGGCTTCGGGACATCAGTTATAATGTGCCCTGCAGAAGCTGGAATTGAAAGGTTCGCAAGCCCCAGCGAGACTCCTGACGGGAGACCTGGAGCTTATATTCAGATCTGTACTTTCAAATATGAAGCCCTTGAAGAACAGCTGCTCGAGAGGATTGGACAGTGCGTACTTACTGCTCCTACAACTGCAGTCTTTAACGGCCTGCCCGATTCTGAGAAACAGTTCAATGTCGGCTTTAAACTCAAATTCTTTGGAGACGGTATGGAGTCCGAAGCTCAGATTGCCGGGCGCAAAGTATTCAAGGTCCCGATCATGGAAGGAGACTTCGTGACTGAAGACAACATCGGAGCTATAGCCGGAATTGCAGGCGGAAACTTCTTTATCTTCGGAGACTCCCAGATGAGTGCCCTGACTGCAGCCGAAGCCGCTGTAGATGCAATTGCAGAACTTGAAGGCACAATTACCCCCTTCCCTGGCGGCATTGTTGCAAGTGGGTCCAAGTCCGGAGCAAACAAGTATAAATTCCTGAAAGCTACTGCAAACGAAAAGTTCTGCCCCTCCATAAAGGATAAAGTAGAGAACACTGAAATTCCTGCCGATGTCAATGCTGTTTATGAAATCGTTATCAACGGGCTCGATGAAGCAAGTATAAAAGCAGCAATGAAAGCCGGAATAGAAGCTGCGGTAACTGTCCCCGGAATCAAAAAGATTTCCGCAGGGAACTACGGCGGCAAACTTGGTAAGTATCAATTCAAACTTCACGAACTCTTCTAAGAATTCAGGTTCTATGAGCTCTGATGAGCTCAAAATTCTCTTTTTTAGTCACATACTATTTTTATTAAATAATTATTATTTTTTACATAATTAATATTTTTTTAGTCATTTGTTATTTTTTAAATAATTATTATTCTCTGTTTTACCTGTAATTTAATTTTAACGAGAAAGCTTTTCCTATACCTCGCAAACACCTTTTTATTTTCCAGACCTAATTACTTTTCAGAGAAAAGTGAGGTATGAAAACGTGAATAAACAAAGAATCAATTATCTGGTGGATCTTGTCCTGACCGCCCTATTTTTCGTAGTCGCATTTACGGGTTTTTTCATGTATTTTTTCATCCCTTCGGGAATCCAGAGAGGCAGATACGTTGTATACATGGGGCTAACGAAAGCCACGTGGATCTGGCTACATAATAGAGCTGGAATCCTGATAATAATTCTTGTAATCATTCATCTTATCCTGCACTGGAACTGGATTGTACGTACTACCAGAAATTTCTTCGGAAAAGAAAAAGGCGAATTGGAAGAGAATGAAGACAAAAAAATAGAAGACAAAATAGAAAAATATTAAAAAAGGATTAAAAAGTAGAAAAATTATAAAAAACACAGATATTATAAAAAGATATAAAAAATTATAAAAAGATATAAAAAATTATAAAAAGATATAAAAAATTATAAAAAGATATAAAAAATTATAAAAAGATATAAAAAATTATAAAAAGATATAAAAAATTATAAAAAGATATAAAAAACTTAAGAAGTTAAAAATCGCTTCAAAATTGCAAAAGGATAAAAGTTATGAAAGCAGAAAATCTGACTCTCAGATCTGCTTTTATCCATAGGATTATTTTAGAGTCCTATTTTAGAGTCCTAGAGCGTTGAACCCGGAAAGTAGAATATCTCTTGGATCAAGGCCGGTAACCCGTATCATAACATAGGCTCCGAGGAAAGTACCTGTCATACTCCCTATGTTAGCAAAGCTAGCGACAAGGAGGACTCGCATAAACCTGTTTTTGAACATTTCCCTGAAAGTTTCTATCCCTGCAAGGGCTTTTATATCTGCGGCGGTAGGGTTTCGCTGTCTTGCTTCTACAATTCCAGCAAACCAGCCCGCAGCAATTAAAGGGTGAAGAGTGGTCAGCCAGGCAACCGAAAAGGCGGTCAGGACTGAGTAAGGATGGCCGCCTGCGAGCAGAGTGCCGATTGCACTCAGGGTTCCTGTGATAATGAACCACCATCCGAAAGCTATCAAAAGGAGTTTCAGTGGAACGCCCGAAAGCAGGAGCAGCAAAAAAAACCCGATAATAAGACCTACAAAGGCAAAACCGATAATTTTGCCAATTCCAAATCGTTTCTTCGGAATCTGCATAAGAGAATTAAGAGGAGGAAGGCTCTTTGGGTTCTCCAGGTAGTTAATTACACCTGGTTTATGTCCTGCTCCGATTACCGCAACAATGGTTTTGTTTCCACCAGCAGCCGTCCTGAGAATGCTCCCTGCAAGGTATGCGTCCCTTTCATCTATGAGAGTTTCAGCTGCAGTTGGGGCAAATTCTCTGAGCTCGCTAACGAGGGCTGTGACAACATCCTGTTGAGTTATCTGGTCTATGTCGATTTCTGCTCCTTTTCCTATTCCTATCAGGCCGCCTATAAGAGAACCCAGCATCTTTATTTTCTCAGTAAATTTCATGCGGCCCCAGAAACGCTGGAGAGTCACCTGAATATCCCTGTCAATTAGAGCTATTTTAGCTCCTGAGGCTTCTGCTTCTTCAATTGCGGAAATCATCTCGGAACCGGGCTTTACACCCATGTCTTCACCGATCTTTTTCTGCACATAAGCAAGCAGCCAGTGGACAAGGTAGTAATACACTTTTCCTTCGGTGAGAATTTCCTTTATTGGAACCTGATTTGTTTCCGGAACATTTCCTTTAAGAGAATCGTAACGTGCCCTGCAAAGCTCAACAGCTACGATATCGGGTTTAAGATTTCTGATTGCGCTTCTTACCTCATTCACACTCTTTTCGGAAACGTGTGCCGTGCCTATAAGCACAACTTTTGAAGGGTGAAACTCAACAGATGAATTGTTTCCGTCCGGGATTTGAGGCTGGAAAGGAGAAGGAATTAACAGTTCCGAAACTGAAGCAGGAAGAAGCTCGGGGTTAAGTCCTTCCCCCCTACCGGGCTTCATTTCGACCTTTTCGATTTCTGTTGTAGATGACGGCACAGAAATGATTTCTTCTGGATTGTTGATTGAAGAGTCAGAAAGTTTAAACTTCCCAACAGAAACATTGCCTTCCTTAGATTCTATAGGTTTGTCCATAGAGTGTATTGACTCCTGAGATGAACTGTAAGAATTTCGTTCAGGATCCATTTCCTGAGAATCTGTGATTTCATATTTATTCATAATCAGTCTCTTTGTTACAGCAGATTAGCAGTGCCGGATAAATATGTATTAGATAAATATGTATTGGATAAACATGTATTGGATAAATATGTATTAATATAGCATCTCATTTGTATTGCTGTGTACTTCTTGTTCGGTGTGCGTTATTCCGCTTTCATTTCATTGCCAGAATGTTCTACATTAGCGTTATGCTTCCGGATTTAAACATTTATTGCAGCGAATTTGAAGTTATCAGGTGAATGGTTTAGCGTATAAGTAATTTAATGCATGGTAAATTAAGCTATACATAATTAAACTATACATGTTAAATAAGTTATATATGTTAAATAATTGACCCTCAGATGCCAGTTTGCAATGGTAAATCCGGATAGAATTAAATTTATATTTCTGGAAAATTTATATATTCCAAAGAATTTGTATTTCTGGAAAATTTATATTTTCCAAAGAATTTGTATTTCTGGAAAATTATATTTCCAGAAAAAATCTTTTGATTTATCACTCTTTCGAGTTCACTATTCGATCCGATTCACTATTCTATCAGATTACTATTCTAATCTGAATTTTAATTCCATCAGATTCATTATTCAGATCTAAATTTTAATTTTATTATGTTTGTTATTCTGATCTGAGTTTGAGTATCCTGACCAGATCTGTTCTGGAGAGCACCCCTACAAGAGATCCATTATCAATTACCAGAACCCTTCCGATATTTTTGGATGTAACCAGTTTGAGGACATCACTTGCCTGTGCATCAGAAGGAACAGATATTATATCTCTTGTCATGATATCTGAGACCCGCATCACAGGGCGGTCAATGGTGGGAACGCGCTGGATATCTGTAAAAGTTACGATTCCTTTCAGGTTGCCGCTTTCTACCACAGGATAGCCCATATGTTTTTTCTCAAACATAAACTGAATTAGATCTTCAACATTCATGGAAGGGGGAACTGAAACTACTTCTTTTGTCATTATGTCTTTTACCAGAATATTTTCCAGACTTACGGATGCTTGAGTAGAACGCTCTTCCTCGGAAGCGCCAGCGTAAATGAAGAGAGCAATAAGTGGGAACCAGAGGTTTCCAATAAGGATTCCAAAAATAGCCATCAGAATGGCGAAAAATTTTCCTACGGCAGCTGCGCTCTTGGTAGCTTTGACATAGGACATCCTCCTAGCATAGAAAGAACGCAGTACTCTCCCTCCATCCATTGGAAATGCAGGCAGCAGATTGAAGATTCCAAGCACCAGGTTCATTGCCCCGAGAATCCAGATTGTCAGATAAACAGGATTTTCAGATAGCGCAGGATTTGACAGAATTATATACCTGTATAACAGAAGACAGATAGAACCTATTACCAGGCTCGTAAAAGGTCCTGCAAAAGCCATCTTTGCTTCCTGTCCGGGGTCTCTTGGTATCTCTTCCATTGAAGATACTCCTCCAAAAAGGAAGAGCGTAATACTCTCAATATTAACCCCGTATTGTTTTGCAAGGTATGAGTGTGCAAGCTCGTGTAAAAGGATTGAGGCGAAAAGTAAAATTGCAGTCAGGGATGAAAGCATGTATTTTGTCGAAGCAGGCTCAACTTCCTGAAAGCCATAAGGGTATGGATTAATTGCAAATATATATGCAAAAACAGGAAGGATTAAAAGAAAAGTGATATGCAGCTTGATAGGTATGCCCAGAACGCTTCCGATTTTCAGTGAAGATTTCAAGAAGTAATTACCCCCTTTTAGTTTTCGTAAATATAAATACTTGATAACTATACCAATTAATCTACTTAAGAGCCAGGAATCATAAAAGTTAGAACATATATTATATTATTTTAAATAGCATAATTATTTTTGCATTAAATCTCAGTAAATGAATGATATTTTTATAAACCCTACCAGCTAATGTATTTAGTCTAATGTATTTAATTGACTACTCCATCAAGACAAGTCGATAATGATCTTTCTTCGATAAGGATCTTTCTTCGACAACGATCCTTCTTCGACAATGATTGTTCTACGCCGAGTATCTCGGGTTGATCACTTTACAAAGCCATTTAACAAATCTATTTCACAAGAATTATTCTACAATATTTGTTTTATAATCTTGATTTAAAATATAATCCTAATTTCTATTAATGCCTATAAACATCCAGGTAAGGATCAAGCTGTTATATAAAATGGATAAAAATGGATAAAGGAAAATAGCTGATCTGATAAAGAAGATAACTAATCTGATAGAGAAGCTTTGAATTGGAGCTTTAAGTTAGAAGCTTTGAATTAAAGCTTTAAGTTAGAAGCTTTAGATTGGAAGCTTTAAACTGGAGTTTTAAGTTAAAATATTTGAATGGAAATTTCTGAATTGGAGTTTCAAATTGAAATATTTGAATGAGAAGATTTGAACTGGGGGTTTAAGTTAGAACCCTGCAATAGAAGTTTGAAATTAAAAATCTGAAATTAAAGCCTGAAATTAAAAAATATAATTAGGGGCTTTTAATTTCTGCTGTCACTTTCTTAAGGTCTTCTAAAAATAGTTCGATATCTTCGGGACTGTTATGAGGCATAAGGACAAGACGGAGAGCCCTTGGAGTGCGGGTAATTGAGACATTCCAGCCGAATTTTTTAAGAAGCCGTTCTCTGACAAGGTCAGGATTCGGGACTTTAAGAGCAACGACGTTCATGACCGGCTCAATCAATGGCTCGAAACCAAGTTTTCTTGCTTCTTCTACAATTTTTGAAGTAAGCTCCATGCAGTACTGCACATTTTTTCTGTAACCTTCATATCCGAGATACTTCATGACTGCGCAGGTAGCAGCAGCTGAGGCTCCACTCCGGGTGCCTGTAAGTGTGAACTGGGATTTTGTTGTAAGATATGGGGTACTTACTTTGAGAGAATCCAGGAAAGAAGGGGACCTGAAAAGTAAAGCGCCTGAAGGAATTGTGGAAAGACCCATCTTATGGGGGTCTATGGCAATTGAAGTCACTCCCGGCACTTTGAAGTCAAAAGGCTGGGGCTTTTCCAGGAAAGGAATAACAAAACCTCCGAAAGCCGCATCAACGTGCAGGAAAAGCTCATTTTCAAGAGCTACTTCCGAGAGTTTATCGATCGGATCTATCTGGCCAAATTCAGTATTCCCTGCAATTCCTACGAGACCTATCGTGTTTTCATTTATGAGTTTTTCAACTGAAGCCATATCCACCCTGAACTCCGAATCAAGAGAAGCCCTTCTGACTTCTATGCCCATCATGTCGGCAACTTTATCAAAAGAAAAATGAGCCGATGCGGGAATTACAATGTTTGGAGTTCCCTTAAATTCTTTTTTTCCTGCTGTTACCAGGTTTTTCATTCCTCTTACAGCCTGAATGTTGGATTCCGTACCTCCTGTGGTCAGGTAACCGCAAACAGAGCTCTGACATAAACCGCCTGAAGGAACGTCAATTGAAGAGGCGTGAAGAAGGTTGCCAAGCATTCTGACAACCTCCTGCTCTAGTTTGTGGGCTCCGGCAAAAAGCCCCAGATCGCCCAGGTTAGCTTCAATAAAGAGCCTGTTAGCCTCGATTGCGATCTTATGAGGGCGGGTACACATTGAACTAAAAACCCGATAATAATCCGTATCTTCTGACTTTGCATTTTCCAGATAGGAAAATATCTCTCTTTCCGAAAGACCCTGCTCATTCATATAGGTAAAGTAAAACCAGTTTTATTTAAAAGACTTATGGAATCAAACTAGAAAAACTGACTCTAGAAAAACTGACTTCTTCGGGATCATAACAGACCAGAATAGCGTTAATTATCCATTTCTCGAAGATAAATTAGAATAAAGATTAGATAAAAAGAACTGTGATTGGAAGAAAATAGAAAAAGTGGAATAATTTGAAAAATCAAAAGCAAGAGAAAAAGCATTGCAATATAAAAAGAAGGAAAAAGAATAAAAGAAAAAAGAGCCAGAAGTTCTACTAAATTCATAAGAATCCTAAAATTTAAACACAGTTTATACGTATCATTAAGATAAATTTCAAGAACATTTTGATAATTAAAAAATACTAATTTTAAAATATCAAATTATATAGTAATCAGAATGTTTATTTTATTTGAGGGAGACCCCTTTGTTTCTACTGGAAAGAAGTTATGGTAGTTGGAGTAAAGGATTGGTGTTCAATAAAAAAAATAAAAATATAAAACAAATATTATTTAAGTCAAAATCTAAAATTACTTATATTTTTATCAATATTTCTAGAAATTTCCTTCAGATTAATAACAACATATATATAGAATAAACGTTATAACACAACACTATTATTTTGTTCCAATACAAAATAAAATCAATTTTTATTTTGTTCCTCAACCCTCCCGAAACCTTTCAAGCGAAATCATGGGGTCCCCGGGTTATTTAAGCTTTCCAGTGGAAATAAAGGGGGGTTGTGACAAATTCATAATATCTCTCGTTTAATTCAGAGTTATCTTTAATTTAATCCTTCCAGAACATAACTCATAATATCTTTTGTTTAATTTACAGCTATCTTTAGTTCAATTCACGGCTTTTTTTAGTCTAATTCTTCCAGAAGTTATCTATATAATTAGGATAAGCTCTTTAAAATGCCACCTTGTCAGGGAATACCTGTTTATTAATATAAAAAAATAGAAAGAATGAGCACTGTTTACTTTTCTTACCTGGAAAGGAATTTCCAGTTCTTTTCAGTTCCTTCTCGGTTCCTTTAGGTTCTTCTCGGTTCCTTTCAGTGCCCAAAAAATATTTTGCAGAAAATTTGCTCGGGTCAGGTTTCTGAAGATCCCATATTTTATTTATGAGTATTTTTTCCTCCGAGAGTTATCTGTTTTAAATGGTCGAATTCTCTAAGGATTTCTTCTGCAGGGCCTTCTTTATCCAGAATACTGATTGCATAGATTGTGATACATGAGAGCAGGAATCCAGGAACTATCTCGTATAGATCAAAAATCCCTCCTGAGAGTTGTTTCCAGATAATAACTGTTAATCCGCCCACAATCATTCCTCCCAGCGCTCCATTTCTGGTTGTATTCCTCCAGAAAAGGGAGAACAGGATAACAGGTCCAAAGGCAGCTCCAAATCCTGCCCACGCATATGATACCAGGCCCATTACTGAATTGTTCGGATCTCTAGCTATCAGGTACGCAATTGCTGAAATTATGATAACTGCAAACCTGCCCATCCAGACAAGTTCTTTTTCACCTGCGTTTTTCCTCATGATTATCCTGTAAATATCTTCAGTGAAGGCAGATGCAGCTACAAGGAGCTGGGAATCAGCAGTACTCATGATAGCCGCAAGGATAGCTGCAAGCAGTATTCCAGCGATAATGGGTGTGAACATATTATTTATCATTACCATAAAGATAGTCTCACTGCCTGCTTCTCCCAGAAACTCGGGATAGAGGTAGGCTCTTCCGACAATTCCAACTACTACAGCAAAAATCAGGGAAATAATGACCCAGACCATTGCAATAATCCTGGCCTGCTTTATTTTTTCAGGTGATTCTATAGCCATAAAACGGACCAGTATATGTGGCATCCCGAAGTATCCCAGACCCCAGGCAAGATTGGAGATCAGAGGAATTGCACCTCCGGCAAGGGCAGTCCAGGGATTGAGCAGCTGCGGATCTATACTTTCAATAATACTCACTGTCGAGTCATAACCACCTATTCCTTTCATAGCTGCAAGCGGCACAAGAGCAATGGCACAGACCATCAGCGTTCCCTGGAAAAAATCAGTCCAGCAGACGGCCATAAAGCCTCCGAGGAAAGTATAGGTGATAATTACTAATGCACCGATTAGAAGAGCTTGCTGATAAGGAATTTCAAAAACAGTGTTGAAAAGCTTTCCTCCCGCAACAAGGCCTGAGGAAGTGTAAAGCAAGAAAAAGACCAGAATCAGGATAGATGAGATAATTCTTAAACTGTGGCTTTTATCCCTGAACCTGTTTTCAAAGTACACAGGTATTGTAATTGAATCCCCTGCAACCTGAGTATATTGACGTAATTTTTTCGCGACAAATTTCCAGTTCAGATATGTTCCTGCAGCCAGCCCTATACCCAGCCACACGGATTCCATCCCTGAAAGGTAAGCATATCATGGTAGCCCCAGCAATAGCCAGCCGCTCATATCCGATGCCTGGGCACTCAGCGCAGTAACCCAGCTGTTTAACTTTCTACCTCCTAAAATGTAATCTGAAAGATTTTCTGTTTTCTTATAATACAGAACTCCAATAGATATCATAAAGAGCAGATATGCTGCAAAAATAACTACGATATTAATGTTATCCGGTACCATGATTTAACTCCATTTTTTAGCAAAAGCCTATTTTTTAATCAATTTCGTTTTTAATTAAACTCGTTCTTAACCAAACATATTTTTAATTAAACTCGTTTTCAATCAAACATATTTTTAATTAAACTCGTTTTCAATCAAACATTATGTCTTATGAATTGCGTTTCATAAATTGCGTTTTATGAGTCACATTCTCATTTATCGCTTCTCATTTATCGCTTCTCGTGTATCGCTTCTCATTTATCGCTTTTCATTTATCGCTTCTCGTGTATCGCTTCTCATGTATTGCATCTTCATGCACATTTATACTATAGCTGTAGATCAGTATCTCTACAGTTTTATAATACTGTCTTGTCATCAGGGATTAAAAGCAGTTCGTTTTACTTCGGAAATTAAATAAGTTATTTTAAGATTATTATTCAATTCATTCTTTTGAATAATTTCTCTGATGAAATATAACATTAAAGACTACAGTAAAAATTACTGAATTATTAACTTCAAATTACTGAGTTAATAACTTCAAAAATCTATTTTTAGAATAAATATTTGGAAAATAAATACTTGAAAATAGAGTGTCTTAAATAAAAATTAATAAGTTAATACGTATACATATAAATTTTTTTGATTATTTATACTTTTTATATATGTTTAGTTTCAGGTTATATTGCTTTTTTCTTCCTAACTGTTTTTTATTTATTATTAATTTTTTTCTTTTCTTAATTGTTATTCGTATCAAGACTGTTTTCATTTTTAATACAACCACTTTCGTTTCGATTCAGGAACCTGTTTACTTCAATTATTATTTATTTATAAATATTTTTTATCATTCAATGGAAATAAAGGGGTTTGAAAACCCTTTATCTTCCTCCACGCGAAAAAGAGGATTTAAATCTTGACTTCAAAAATTACAAAATTTTTGATTTTTTATTTTATTTTCACATGCTCTATTGATATTGATTTTTTGTATAA